>JBOFDD010000221.1:0-5617 GCA_051646645.1 Bacteroidales bacterium
TTCAGGAACGTAGGTCAGGTTTTCGTGCGAAAGCATCACACCTTTAGATCGTCCGGTAGTTCCCGAAGTATAAATGATACTGGCCAGATCGTCCGGACTAAGGGCCGGTAGTTCCGGTATATTTCTTTTTTGTTTCGGATCAAAATCAAGAATCCGGTCTTCTGTACCGATGACCTGGAAATGATCAAGCAATATTTTTTGTCCTCTGAATTTAAGATCATCACCATGTTTGGTGAGCAAACGATGCGATATAAAAACCATTTTGCTGTCAGAGTGATGAAGAATATTATTGACTTCATTGATCGAGAAATCCGGCAATATCGGAACGGCTACTGCGCCCAGATGGGTAATTGCAAAAAATGAAACAGCCCAGTGAGGCGAGTTCTCACTAAGGATAGCAATCTTATCGCCTTTTGCGATATTGTGATTGAGGAACCAGGATTCCATCTGTGAAATCATGTGTCCCAGTTCGTGGTAAGTAATCTGTTGTTTCTGAATATAGGCCAGAGCAAGATTTGGTTCATAACTCCTTACGCTGTTGTCCAGAAGAAAACGCAACGTGTATGTTGTTGATTCAGTATTCATATATACTTAAAGTTTAGATTTGTTTCAATACAATGTAATAACGATTCTATCGGCTGTTTGGTAGCTCTTTTAAGTAGATTTAATAGTTTTGATATTTAAAAATAGTGTTAAAATCTTGCTCGTTTAATAATTAATATAATCATTGGAATCTTCTTTTTGTAGTCAATATTATTTCTATCTTTGTACAGATTTTGGTTCGGATAGGGCATCTTATCCGATTAAAAGGGAATCGGGTGAAAATCCCGGACAGTCCCGCTGCTGTAAGCTCCGTGTTTAGTTTCTGTCTGATAACCACTGTGATAGGTTCTGTTATGGGAAGGTGGATAGAAAGGAGTAAGTCAGAATACCTGCCAGAAATCATGTTTGACGGCCCTCGCGGAAGGAGCGGAATACTAAAGTTATCTGAGGCAGATCGTAAGTCAGCATTCAGATATCGTGCAGGGCCGTTTGATGAACATCATCAGATGGTTTTTTTTGTCTTGACTATTTTATACAATAAAGATATTTTACCGATGATTCAATCTGTTTTGAAAAGAGACGGGAGAGAAGTGGCTTTCTTTCCTGAGAAAATTATCGAAGCAATTTTAAAAGCAATGTCCTACTCCGAGACAGGAGAAGACAAAGCTCTGGCTATCCAGATAGCAGATAAAATTGCCGAAAAAGGTAATCATACCATGAGCGTAGAGTCTATACAGGATGCCGTAGAGATCGAACTAATGAAGAGCCGTCGTAAAGATGTAGCTAAGATTTATATCGCTTACCGCAATAAAAGAAGTGTAGCTCGCCAGGCAAAAACACGTGACATTTTTTTAGAGATCATTGAAGCAAAATCCAATGATATCACACGCGAAAATGCAAACATGAATGCCGACACTCCGGCTGGTATGATGATGAAGTTTGCAAGCGAAACCACGAAACCGTTTGTTGATGATTACTTGCTATCTGAAGATATCATGCATGTCGTTCGTCAGGGATATTTGCATATTCATGACAAGGATTATTATCCAACAAAGAGTTTGACTTGCGTTCAGCACCCGCTTGATCGTATCCTGAGCAACGGATTTGTTGCCGGACACGGTGAATCGCGTCCTGCCAAACGTATCGAGACTGCAAGTATTCAGGGCTGTATTTCTTTAGAAACAGCACAAAACGAAATGCACGGCGGACAGGCTATTCCTGCAATCGACTTCTATTATGCTCCGTTCGTACGTACAAGCTATATCGAAGAGGTAAAAGTGCTTGAAAGTCTTACAGGCGAAGACTTGTCATCGCTTTATCAGGCGGAGATTGACGATTTTATTTCACGTGATGTTACAGCGCTTTCCGGTTTGGAGCGTTACAAACAGCACGCGATTAATCGTACTGTTAGCCGTGTACACCAGGCTATGGAAGCATTTATCCATAATATGAACACAATCCACAGCCGTGGAGGTAATCAGGTTGTGTTCAGCTCAATCAACTATGGTACCGATACTTCTGCCGAAGGTCGATGTATCATACGCGAACTTCTACACTCTACTTACCGTGGAGTAGGTAATGAGGCTACAGCTATTTTCCCGATTCAGATCTGGAAAAAGAAACGTGGAGTGAACTTCCTTCCGGAAGATCGTAACTACGACTTGTATCAGTTGGCTTGTAAAGTATCGGCTCGCCGTTTCTTCCCTAACTTCCTGAATCTGGACGCTACGTTCAATCAGCACGAAAAATGGGATGCTAACGATCCGAAACGATATAACTTCGAGACTGCTACTATGGGTTGTCGTACTCGTGTATTCGAAAACCGTTTTGGTGAAAAAACATCTGTAGGACGTGGAAATATCTCGTTCTCTACTGTAAATATTGTAGGTCTTGCTCTGGAATGTAAAGATATTCAGAACGAAGACGAGCGTATTGCAGCGTTCTTCTCGAAACTGAATAATGTACTTGACCTTACTGCAAAACAATTGCATCAGCGTTACGAGTTTCAGAAAACGGCTCTGGCAAAACAGTTCCCTCTGTTGATGAGCCTTCTTTGGAACGGATCGGAAAAGCTTAAGCCTAACGATACAATCGAATCTGTAATTAATCAGGGAACGCTTGGTGTAGGCTTTATCGGGCTTGCAGAATGTCTGGTGACACTTCGTGGAAAACATCACGGTGAGGATGCTGTATCTCAGGAGCTTGGGCTGCGCATTGTTACGCATATGCGCGATAAGGTTTCCGGCTATGCAGATCAATATCAGCATAACTATAGCGTTCTGGCTACTCCGGCAGAAGGACTTTCTGGCCGATTTACAAAAATCGACAGAAAGAAATTCGGTGTTATTCCGGGTATAACAGATCGTGATTACTATACAAATTCAAACCACGTTCCGGTTTACTATCCGTGCAGCGTAGTACACAAAGCTCAGACAGAAGCTCCTTATCACGATCTTACACGTGGAGGACACATCTTCTATGTTGAGATTGATGGCGATGCAACTCACAATCCGGAGTCTATCAGTTCAATCGTTGAATTGATGGATAAACTGAATATTGGATATGGCTCGGTAAATCATAACCGTAACCGTTGTCTGGATTGCGGATTCGAAAATGCGCAGGATGATCTTGTTATTTGTCCGAAATGTAATAGCAAGCATATTGATAAATTGCAGCGTATTACCGGCTATCTTGTAGGTACAACCGACAGATGGAACAATGCGAAACTAGCAGAGCTGAACGATCGTGTAAGACATGATTAAGACTATTTTACTCTTAAAGATTGTGGATGATACGATTGTAGACGGACCTGGTTTCCGTACTTCTATCTACGCCGCAGGTTGTTCGCATCGTTGCAAAGGGTGTCACAATCCGCATTCGTGGGAAGTCGGAAACGGAACAAACCATCCGGTAGATGAGGTGATCGCCCGCGTGCTGGCTAATCCGTTATCCAACGTGACTTTCACAGGCGGTGATCCGTTCTTTCAGACCGATAGTTTTATCCAGATAGCAAAAGCAATAAAAGCAGGTAGTTCAAAAAACATCTGGTGCTATACGGGCTATTTGTTCGAAGACTTGCTAAAAGATCCTCAGTTCACAGAGTTGCTTTCGTATATTGATGTGCTTGTAGACGGACCTTTTGAACTTGCAAAAAGAGACTTGTCTCTTCTTTTCAGAGGAAGCTCCAATCAACGCCTCGTAGATGTGCCGAAATCACTCTCCGAAGGATCTGTAGTTCTTCTTGACTACAAACCCTATCCGTCTTTTTGAGGGGAGGATTATTACTGTCCGCTAAAAGTTTTTTCAATATAAAAGGCTGAACTCCGTAATAGGGGTTCAGCCTTTATGCGTTTGGAAGAAAAGTTTATAAAGTGGCAATTCTATTTCTCATTTACTCTGAAACTTCTTGTAGATGGGCTTTTGTGTGTGGCAATTAGTGTGGTAATTGAATTTTAATTGCCACACCAATTGCCACTGCTTTATCCCTTTGTGGATAGGGGGTGAGCTAATTATGGCAAATGGAATTGCCACTATTAAAAAACTGTGTGAATGAAAATATCAACCGGCGTTGGAGTAACTCTTCGATCATGGAATGGATAAAATATTCTGCCGGTCGCAAACTCAATTTACCTCCTTGCTAAATGAGTTTAGCCGCCTTCAAACTTTCGTTTGCAAGTAGCAAACATTAGTAAAAGATGCGGTTGAAAAATAAAAAAGTGTCCTAATTGCTTTTTTACGGGCAATTCAGACACTTTTTTATATTATTCTACATTTGCCGGACAGTGATAATATAGTTTACTCTTTTCAGTTTATGCCAAGCTGATCGAATATAAATAGACTTTTAAGATAAATATATTGTTTAAGATCTTTTGTTTTAGAAGTAGAATCACACGAATCAGGAAGGGGATTGTATATAATAATCGGATTCTTAGCTTTCGTCCTCATTTGTAATTTAGCTGCATACTTAAAAGTATGGGCTGGATTATTATTCTGATAACCATCGAAGCCTAAGAATATAGAAGGGTAATCTCCCTTATATCGTATATGATGATAGGCTGATAGATTATATATTCTTTTGAACTCCTGCTCGTTCTTGTACTTAAAGTGATTTATCTGATAAGGATTATTCGGATCTAAATATTCATGTCTTACCATATCAAAAATCCCATTTGTAAAAAATACAGCTCTGCAAATATCAGGTTTTTTGTTAAGAACAGAGGCTACAACTGTAGCTCCGTAATTACGGGTATTTATTACAATCTTATTATTTGAAGTATATCTCTTTTCTATAAGATAGGCTATAGCATCTTCTAAATCAATCATTTTATGCTCAAGTGTAGGCTTTAAGTCCAGATCATATGGACTCCGTTCAATTAGAATAAATCCTTTTTCCAGATATAAAATTCTTGAAAAATAGAAAAACGAATTAGTTACTCCTGAATTAATTGGACTGACGGAAATCATTAGTGGATTTTTTCCATCTTTTTTTAGTTTGCCTTTATAGCTTAGAGTGAAATTGACAGGTCTTCCATCACGTGTGATAATTGAATGTTCCTCCACTTGTATTTCGTCAGGATTATAACGAATAGCATCTAATTCATCTAAGTGGGAAATTTGCTTATTCTTATTCGGATATTTTATACTTGTCAAATATAAAGATTTGGGGTATTTTATTGATTCCAGTGTGAAAAGAATCGTAGTATCTTGTTTATTATTTATAAAATTACAATGTCCTTTTTCCTTTATCTCTATTTTTCTGGATTTGAATGTTTTATTATTAAAAAGATAAGCTATGGTTTGGGTAGAGCCATGACAGGATATTATAAAATGATTTTTTACAAGATTGAAGTTACGATAAGGATTCTCTGAATTATTAAATACCATTCTAAAATCCCCGTTTAATTTGTTTAATGCATATATATTGCCTTTTAGATGAGCTGAATTCAACTCACTAATGCAAGTTGTTGATTAATAAATTCTTGATATTTTTCATTAGGTGATAAATAGCCTAATCTTTTCCTTGGTCGGTCATTTAAATGATCCTGAATGATTTTGATTCTATCTTCAGATATGC
>JBOFDD010000222.1:0-2547 GCA_051646645.1 Bacteroidales bacterium
TCTTTTAAACAAAAGTAATGAAGGATAGCAATTTATTGGCAATTCAGATCTAAAAATAGTCCCTGTTAAATAAAAAGATCTGAGCCTTGTTGTTAACAAAACTCAGATCTTTCTATATCTGACAAAGAGTCTGTCAGCATATATATTTATCAATGAACTTCTTTTTTCTTAACCGGAAAAGCAAACAGATCATAACTCAATACAATAGAGCCACGCATCTGGCGCATTTCAAAACCCAATGGGTTTTCATTGCGTTTAAATATATCAACTGTACCCATTGAAATACGTAAACCGATATTCAGATTATGAAATACACGTCTTTCATACCCGGCAAGAAGACCAACATCAAAGGATGACATAATAGAAGTAAAAGGCTGAATCAATGGCTCATCTAACGGATTAATCTGATCACTTGTTGGATTAGACGGCACATCAGACAAATAACCTTTTTGTGCTATATTGTCAAATTTCGGATTAATCACCCATGCAGCATAAACACCAAAAATCACTTTATCACGACCTTCGTTCCATGACCACTTTCCACAAACCGGAAATTCAAGAAATGAAAATTCCATGTCCATATCTGCAATACCTGTAAACCAGACATCCTGAACAGATCCACTTGCATCTTTAATCTGAAACAACTGATCTTTCACCTTGGCTCCCGCCTTAATACCTACCTGCTTATAGCAAATTTCAGCCACAACACCCCAGCTTGAATTTATATCATATCCAATTTTCAAGCCAAGAGAAGGACTTAACTTCGGAGACACATTTGACCCAATTTCTTCAATTGTCCCAAAAGTTGTCGGGATAGCTCCCCCTATATCAACCCCTACCAATGGCGCAATATAAACATTAGGGGTAAAAGGAGCTCCGTTTTGCTTTATTCTGGCAGAAAGAGGCAAAGTCATTAAAAGAGACAATGCTAATAATATCTTTTTCATTTGTGTTCAATTTTATTGGAAATACAGCGTGAGCAGCAAACTACTCACGCAAATTATTTAATCCCGATAAGGCTTATACTCTATCTGTATTTCACCTCTATATTTGATCCGGTAGGAGTTTCCGGATAAATCAAACGCACATTATCCACTAACAAACGACTATCTTTTGCCCCGATAAACTGATCGCCTTTGGCACTTGAAGCAATGGATACCGAGAAATGAGTAACCGAATTAATACTTGGTGTATATTTGATCGGAATCCCAACGTTTTCCCAACCATTTGTCGTAGTAAAAATATATTTACCTGCTCCCAAAACCTCCACATTAGGAGTAGGAATTCCGTGATATTCGAAAGGCTGATTAGCAGGACCTGTCCAGCGTAAAGCTTCAACAATCACCGATGCCGAATCCACTTCTCCCGTAACCGGAATGAATCCATTATTTATTGATTGCTCCAGATTAGCACCTCTCACATAATTTACGTCAATAAGCAGTTCACTCGGACGAGTAGTAAATGGCGTTCCAAACCAGGTCATCTGTCTTGGATTTCCTTTATCTGAAATATTAAACTTAAACTGCCCCAAAAACAAAGATCCGGCAGCAATTTCTCTTGCCAAAGGATTGTCTACCTTTGATGTCACCATTTGCACTGAATAATAACTATTTACAGCATCCTCCGAACGCGAAGTCCCTTTAACGAAGGTATTATTAGCTGAAGTCCATTGATTCGCACCAGGAACAAGCTCGGTATTACTGATCCATTTTTCGAAATCGGAGTTTTCTAACTGAGGCGTATAAATCAGTTTTATCTTCCAATCTTTTTTGACAGAACCATCTTCAGATGTAACAATAACTGTATTTACAGATTTCAGATTTTCAAAAGTCATCGGAAACTTATTAGGTAGATCTGTCATTGCTCCTTTTGATAATTCAAAAACCGGTTTAATTACCAACGGAAAATTATCCACTCCATCCGAAACCTGGAAGTATATAATATCATTTTGTGTATCAATAAAATACTCTGATGATAATACCACATTTGTTGGTTCATCTACAAATGTAATCCCCAATAGTTCAGCCTGATTATTCAGATTACCACTTGATTTCAACATCATATTCCAGCGCACTACTGTTCCGTCTTCTGCTTTTACATCAAATGGGATAACCGAATTGGCATCATTAAATGTAATCCATGTATTCGGATCAAACGAAGACTGTCCGTCAAGCGGCAGGATAAGGCTGAACGGAGAAGTATGCATTACGCCTTTAACTTTTAGTGGGAAGTCCCATGCCCCTTCTTCAACAGTGAGTACAACGGATTTTTTAAGCTGATCGATATATACAATCTGGCTTAGCAACATTTTATTTGTTTTCGATTCATATTGACGGATATCAAATGATGTCACCTCAGCTCTGTCACTTTTATAAGCATTTTTACTCTTAGCAATGATTAACCAGTTGACGATTGTTCCATCCTCTGCTTTGACCTTAATTGTGTTTACACCATCCGAATTGGCAAAAGTCAGCACAGAGGGTTGATCAATAACCTCAGCACCTTTAGAGACCTGCAGGTCAGTAATCGTCACCTTCATTGAAGTAG
>JBOFDD010000223.1:0-10810 GCA_051646645.1 Bacteroidales bacterium
AGCACCTTGTGCAAGGTAACGGAGAAGAGTCTGATTTGCATATTTACGAGCACCACTAGATACTTGAAGAATCACAGGTGACTTAGTTTCAACAGCAGCTGAAACGATAGCTTGCATTTGCTCTAAGTTATTGAAGTTAAAAGCAGGAATAGCGTATCCGCCTTCAATAGCTTTCTTGAAAAGATCCTTGGTATTTACCAAGCCTAATTCTTTGTAGCTTACCATAACAATAAATCTATAATAGTTAAAAAGTCGTGCAAATATAATCAAATGAAAGATGCTTCTGAAAATTAAAGCAACTTTTTTTGATTATGATATAACAAAAAAGAAATTGACAATGTTCTTTAACTTTCTAACTGTCAGCTAAAGTACATTGTCAATTGTCCTATTGATTCTTTTTGATAGAATTAATTAACTTCTTTCAACACATAAATGATAGTCGGGAAGTGGTCTGAGTATCCGTTTAACCAAACGCCACCAGCATGTGTACGTTTTGGGTATCCTTTATACTGTCCTTCCTGATTTTTAAGGAAGTCGCGGTTGAACACTTCAGCCTGCCAGTATTTTAAGTTTGAACGATCTTTCCCTAGCAGATTGTATGAAATAATGATCTGATCGAACAGATTCCATTGCCCTTTATATGCCAAAGTTCCGATACCCTTATCCAGAATGCTCCAGAATGGATTGTAAAGTCCGCCTGGTTTAACTTCAGATTGTTTTTTCTTTGCCTGCAATACATCTTTTACACTGTAGTTGTAAGGATCGTCATTTAAGTCACCCATGATTACAATTTTACTTTCAGGAGCAACTTGCTGGATTGAATCGACAATGCTTTTTGTTAGTTCAGCAGCTAAAGCGCGTTTCGGACGTGAACGTTCCTCTCCACCTCTTCTTGATGGCCAGTGACATACAATAATATGGAAAAGATCTCCGGCAATACGTCCGCGTACAACCAACTGATCACGGGTTTTGAAGTTGGGTTCTTTTGTGTCAATAACAGTGCGCGATTGAGATCCTTCGTAAGTAAATAGTTTAGGGTTGTATAGCATCGCAACATCTACTCCGCGATAGTCAGGTCCGTCGTAGTGAACAATTTGCATATTGCGTTTAGCTAAATCTCCTGTCTTAACAAGATCTTCAAGTACTGTGCGGTTTTCTACTTCCGCAACACCTATAACTGCAGGCCCGATCGGGCATTTTTCAATAGCAAGCTGGCTCAGCGCATAAGACATATTCTTAAGTTTGCTCTGATACTTCATTGTATTCCATTTTGTTGGTCCCTCAGGAGTGTATTCTCTGTCATTATCCCCCGGGATAGTATCAAAAATATTCTCTAAATTGTAGAACGCAATACTGTAAGCAGCAAGTTTCTTTTCCTGAGCAAAAAGTGCAACGTTAAGGCAAAGCAAAAGTGCACAAACTAAGATTTTCTTCATATCGTGAATAATTGGATTTAAATTCTATTCAAAAGTCAGCAAAGATATTGAAAAATGGATATCAATGTATCTAAATGCGAAAATATTCTGTTAAAATCAGCATTAAAGCGTTTGTATTAGAATGATGAAAGTTTTTTTGTTATGTTTGCAGACTATTTGCGTCAAAAAAATCGAAATTTAAAACTAATAAAAACGATTCATTATGAAACTAAAATTATGGGTGTTGTTGTTCGCCCTATTTAGTGTTTCGGCGTATGCTCAGAATGCAACTTTAAAAGGTAAAGTTGTAGATGCGGAAACCGGAAAACCTATTCAGGGAGTTGCAGTCCTCTTGAAAGAGAGACAAAAGTCTACAATGACCGGAAGTAACGGTAACTTTCACTTCGATCATCTTAATCCAGGCCTGGATGTTATTGAAGTAAATTCTCCTGAGATTTTCCCGATGAATAAAAACATCACTATCCGCAATGGAAAGAATGATCTTGGTGAGCTTAAAGTTCGTATCCAGATCAATGCAGGTGCTGATGAGGGAGCTGTGTTTGTGTTTTCAGAAAATCAGATTGATGATGATGAACATCAATCAAACACAACAGCCAATCTGATGGGTGCTTCTGATGATATCTATATTCGCACGTCAAGCTTTAGCTACAGTCCGATGCGTTTTAATCTTCGCGGATATAATCCGGAATACTCTGCTACATATATTAATGGTGTATCTTTTAACGATGGTGAAAGAGGGCGCTTTAACTACTCAATGCTGGGTGGTATGAACTCATTGTTTAAGCAAAAGGATGTTATAAACTATTCAGATGCTTCTTCTTTTGGCTTTGGTGCAGTAGGTGGTTCTACAAATATTATGACAAATGCATCTCAATATGCACCGGGCGGATCAGTGAGTCTTGCTGCTACAAACCGTGCTTATGTACTTCGTGGTATGGGTACATTCTCTACCGGTTTGATGCAAAACGGATGGGCTTTCACCGGAGGTCTGATTTACCGTTGGTCTAAAGAAGGTGCATGGGATGGTACTTTCTATAATTCATGGGGATACTTTTTCGGCGCTGAGAAAGTATTTAACGATCGTCATAGTATTGCATTGACAACTTTCGGAGCTCCGACTCAACGCGGTCAACAAAGTGCTACCACTCAGGAAATGTATGACTTGGCAGGTAGTATTTACTATAATCCAAACTGGGGTTATGAAAACGGAAAAAAACGAAACTCTCGTGTAGTTGATTCGTATGATCCGACTGTTGTTGTTAACCATACCTGGAAAATTGATAATGTAACGAACCTGAAAACAGGTATAGGTTTCCACTATAATAACTACAGCAATACAGCTATAGGTTTCTACAATGCTGCGGATCCTCGTCCGGACTACTATCGTTATTCAACAGAGTCTATGATCGCGGGTATTAATGAGGAACTGATTCGTGATTTATGGAAAAATAATCCGAACTATAGCCAGATCAACTGGGATAGAATGTATCAGGATAACTACAAAAATAATAATGATTATCCGAATGATAATGCTAAGTACATGGTGGAACAGCGCCATAATAACTTGATGGAGGGCTCATTAAACTCTACGTTTAATACAAGACTTTCTAGCAAGTTGAAACTGACAATGGGAGTGAATGCACAGCTTTCAAAAGGGATGCATTATAAAACAATGAATGACTTGTTGGGTGGAAATCTTTGGATTGATAAAGATCAGTTTGCAGAGCGTGATGCTGTTCAAAATCCAAACTTAGATCCTAATATTATTCAGAATGACCTGCGAAATCCGAACCGCATTATTAAAGAAGGCGATAAATTCGGATACAACTATGATATGAACGTTACCCGTTTAGGTGCTTTTGCTCAAAATGAATGGAATTTCCGCAAGGTTGATTTTTACTATGCAGCCCGCTTTAATTACACTTCGTTCTACCGAGACGGACATATGCAAAACGGTCGTGCACCTCAGAACTCTTACGGTAAGTCAAAATCATACTACTTTATGGATCCGTCTGTAAAAGCAGGTGTGACTTATAAAATCAATGGGCGTAACTGGATTACAGCTAATGCACTGGCTGAAACAAGAGCTCCTCTTGCTAACAACTCTTACGTCTCGCCTCGTATCAAGGCTACAATTGTTCCTAATCTTCAACAAGAGAAAGTCCTTTCTTATGATTTGAGCTATAACTTTTCTTTCCCATTCGTGAAAGGTCGTGTAAGCGGTTTCCGTACTCATGTGCTGGGATCTAATGAAATTAACGGGTATTATGACGATGGTTACCGTACATTCATCAACCATATGATGACGGATCTGGATAAATTGTATCAGGGAGTTGAATTAGGTGCAGCTTTTCAATTAGGAAGAAATTTTTCTTTGACTTTGGCAGGTACCTATGCTGATTACAAATATACTAGCAATGCTTTGGGGATAATGAGTGCTGAAAACGGAACAAATTTGAGAAATGACCCAAACCGTCCAGACCTTAAAGATCTTGTTGAAACTGTAATGACAAAAGATCTTCATCAGCCTACAGGTCCTCAGACAGTAGGTAGCATCAAGCTGGATTACTTCCACCCTAAAATGTGGTTTGCTGATGTGACTGTTAGTTATTTCGGACGTAACTATCTTGACTTTGCTCCTAGTGCGTATACAAAATCAATGTATGATATTTATACTCCGGAGCAGAAAGCTATCTTCGGAACTCAAACAGAGTTGAAAGATGGAATTATGGTAGATGCTTCTATAGGTAAATTGATTTATTTACCTAAAAGACGTTCTTTGAGCATCAATCTTAGCCTGAGCAACCTGACAAATAACACGAAGATGATTACAGGTGGATATCAGCAAGGTCGTATTGATTTAGCTAACCCTACAAAGTTTGCGAATAAATACTATTACGCTCAAGGGTTTAATTTCTTCTTAAATATGGGATATAAATTTTAATTTATATAACTCGTCAAATTCTTAACAACAATGAAACAGATTCGTAATATATTTAGCGTTATATTCGCTACAGCTTTAGGCTTGTCCAGCTGTACGCCCGATTTTGATGCGCCAAAACCCGATGATTCTAAACTTCCGGAGGCAACTAATACAATCGCAGAGGTGAAAACTATGTTTATGAGACCAAAGTGGTTGGTGACAAATAATGATACAATATTGGTAAATGGTAAACCAAGATATAAAGACTTGTTTACTGTTTATAATATGGATACAACTAAAACCATAACTATGAATGGTATTGTAATCTCAACAGACAGAGGTGGAAATACGTACAAAAAGATGGTTATCCGTGATCCGAAAGATGGTTCTACAATTGATATTTCAGTAGATGTATCAGGTATCTCAGCTTCTTATCCCTATGGACAGCCTGTTCAGGTGACATGTAACCGTCTTCAGATTGGGAAATATGCTGATCTTCCGGTTATTGGGTCAACATATGTAAATAGTACTAAATCCGGGCGTGTTGAAGTCGGACGAATGAATTGGATTATCTGTCAGGAATATATTAAACCATACGGGATGCCAAATCAAGAATTGGCAAAACCAATTGATGCAACTATTCCTGAAATCCTGAATGGTGGTACAAAATACTACAGTCAATTAGTGACAATAAAGAATGTTCAGTTTGGAGCTTATTATAAGAGCAACGGAACATCTTTGGATTTTTTTCCATCAGCAACTTTTAAGCTGGTTAAAGCAGGAGATGAAATCCCATTCTCTGAAACAAATGATTTGAATGTACCGGTATCACGTGGTATTCAGGATGCTAATGGGAATATTATTCCGGTGACGACATCTTCGTATGCAAATTTTGCATCTAAGTTTTTGCCGGTAGGTAAATACAATGTGACTGCTATCGTTGGATGGTATCGCGATAATGCTGACCGTGAAGGAAACTTCCAGATGTCTGTACAGGAATTTAAGGATATTGTACCTGTAAATTAACACACAGTAACAACTAAATATAAACGAGAATGAAAACAAAATTTAGAAGCTTTTTGTGGCTGGCGATGGCTACAATGATCTCTTTTTCATCATGTTCGAATGTAGATGATGATGTCGTAGATCCGGACAACGGAGGTGGAGTAACTATAGGTGACGGTTCGGAAGCTAAACCTTTCAATGTAGATCAAGCGATTAAAAACCAGGGGCAACAAGCTAAATGGATTGAAGGATATATTGTAGGTGGGGTAAGTACAGCAAATCCGGATGCAAACGAATGGCAATATGCAGCTCCATTTGCAACACCATCAAATATTTTGATCGCAGCTAAAGCTGGTGAAACTGACAATACTAAAATTATCGCAGTTCAGTTGCTTATTGGTGATATTCGTGATTTTATTAACCTTGTAAATAACCCTGCTAAGCTAGGTACTAAGGTTAAACTTCATGGTAATCTTGAAAAGTACTTCGGGATTGCAGGATTAAAAGGGACAGATCAAATGGTTGCTGAAGGATTTACTCCAAAACCTGTAGGTCCTGGTGCTGTTGAAGTTTGTGGGGATCAAACGACTGTTCCTGCTGGTTATAAATACGACTTTAATAATGTTGTAGATAAAACAGATTTCTCTGAAGCTGGATGGCAAAATGTAACTGTACAAGGTTCAAGAAAATGGCAAGGGAAAATCTTCGAAGGTAACGGTTATATCCAGGCTACTGCTCACGGTGCAACAGCTAACCAAATTCAGGAATCATGGGTTATCTCTCCTGCATTTGATGTTACAGCTGCATCTGTAAAAATGGTTAGCTTTGAAACAGCTCAGGGCTACTGGAAAGATGATACTAAATTCGAAGTTTTCGTTCTTCAGTGTAAAGATGGTAAAACTGTTCAGACTAAAGTAACGCCATCCGCTTTACCAACATCTGCTACACCTAATTATCAGTTTGTTCCTGCAACAGTTGATTTGTCTGGTTTCACAGGGAAAGTGTTTATCGGATTCCGTTATGAAGGTATGGGTGGACAAAGTCTTTCTACTACATGGTGTTTGGATAACTTCGCTTTTGGCGTAGCTCCTTCTACTGAAACAACTGTTGCTATTTCTTCTGCTGCGGTAGCTTCAGTTACAACTGGTGCTGCTTATAGCTATGCTGTTAAAACAGCTGTAGTGAATGGAAAAGGTAATACTACAATCACTGCTACAGGTCTTCCTGCATGGGCTACATTGGTTGACAATGGTGATGGTACTGCTACTATTTCAGGAACAGCTCCTGCAACAGAAGAATCATCTAATGTTGTAGTTAAAGCAACAAATAATAATATTACTGCTGAACAGGCATATACTTTGACAGTAGTTAAACCAGTAGTGCCGGGAGCAAATATTCTTGTAAACGGAAATTTTGAAGACTGGACAGGGGATGCTCCTGCAAGTTGGTCATTCAAAGCAGTAACTGGTGTTACTTACGAAAAGAATACTCAGATTGTTCAGAGTTCTACAAATTCAATTAAAGTTGTAAGTGGTGCAACGTCAGGTACTGCAAGTATTTCAGCAAATCGTGTTAAATTAACTCCTGGGGACTATGTGTATACATTTTATTACTACATTGATCCTGCTGTAACTGTAGCTAATACATTCCGTGCATGGGGTATGATTTACGATAATGAAACAACTACTGCACAGTCTACTGATGCTGCATTTAACGATATGAAAAAATTAGTTCAGCCATCAGGTTATGTAGATGCTTCAGTTAAAGGTCAGTGGGTTAAAAATGAAATTGCATTTACAGTTCCAAAAGACTGTTATATGATTTTTGATGTTCGTGTTTATAAAGGAACAATAGGATTCGTTGATAGCGTTTCATTGATTCAGCAATAATAAGATTATTCAATCTGAAATATCTAAGGCGTTTAAACCTGTTTAACAGTGTTTAAACGCCTTTTTTAAATATCCTTATTACCTTTGATATAGAACTTTAATTAAGGAATCAACATAATTCAGACTATGATTAGATTTAAATATTTATTTTTAGCATTCTTAGCTGTTACGTTTGCATTTACATCTTGTAGTAAAAATGATGCTGAAGATGATTTTGACTATGGAAATCACTTGCCAACGAATTATCCGGCAGGTTATTATAAATCTACAGAAGGCAAAACAACAGCTGAACTAAAAACAGCTTTATATAATATTGTAAAGGGCCACAGAGTTAGAACTTATTCAAATCTGTGGACAGATTTCCGTTCAACAGATGCCCGTCCTAATGGCAGAGTATGGGATCTTTACAGTGATAAGACGAATTACCAGTTTGGTATTGATCAGGATAAAGGAGGAGGAGATGCGAACTCGTATAACCGCGAACATTCATTTCCGAAAAGTTGGTTCTCTTCGAATACATCATCACCTATGTATACCGATTTGTTTCATATGTATCCTTCCGATTCGCAGGCTAACTCTAAACGAAGCAATAATCTTTACTATGAGGTGCAGCGTCAAACATGGACGAACGGGTATTGTAAGTTAGGAACATCTGTAATTCCGGGTAATGGACAGGAGACTGTTTTTGAGCCTAACGATGAGATAAAGGGTGATTTAGCGCGCACTTATTTTTATTTTGCGACACGCTACGAAAATGAAAATCTGAATGCATGGGCAGGTTCAAAAGCGATTACTAAAACTAAATATCCGTTTCTTTCAGGATGGCAATCGGCAATTCTTTTGAAATGGCACCGTCAGGATCCTGTAAGTAAAAAAGAGGTAGATCGAAACGAAGCAATTTATAAGATTCAGGGTAACCGCAATCCGTTTATTGATTGTCCGGATATGGCAGAATATATCTGGGGATCAAAAATGGGTACAGGCTATCATTCGACAAAATAACAGAATGTAATTTTTATTAGGATTGCGTGTTTGTATATCCCAATAAAACCATATATTAGCGCAGGGAAAGGATTATTCTTTTCCCTGCGTTTTTTATTAAACCCAGACACTGAATAACAGAAAATCACAAACAAACAGAACAATGAGAAAAGTATTTTTCACCGGATGCTTAATGTCCGGATTTATTCTGAGCGGATTTGCCCAGAATAACACTGTAGTTACAGACTTTGAATACTATGGACCTGTAAAGGTAAAGAAGCCTGTGATGATAGATCAGAAGGATGTAAATCAAAAGGAGTTCACAACAAAGAATTTGCTGGATAAAAGTCATGGTCTATATAATGGACTTGTAGCTCCTGCTCTTAAGAAAGTGGATCAGTCAGGTAATGTGCAATTGTATTCTGACGGACAAAACTATATAATTGAAGAGTATGTATTTCAGATTACACCTGACCGGTATTCAACCGGAAGTCTGAAAGTTCAGTCTCCTGCAATGCTTGATGTATATCTTAACGGGAAACTTGTGAAATCAAAAACAACAGAGAATAAAGCAAATGACTCGACAGCTTTTGTTTCTGTACCGATGACGCTTGAAGGTCGGCCGAACAAGGTCGCTATTCGTACCATCTCTACTCCTGATCTTAAGACTCCATCTTTAAATGTATCATTCTCTCCGGATAAGAAATACAGCGAAACAGTAATTGGCCTCTCGGCAGATGGCAAAAGAAAGCTATCAATCTATGATCTGATGATTGGTGATCGTGTTAGCGGAACATCAATATCACCTATGGGGAAATATGTACTTGCTAAAGTTTCAACAGTACTTCCTGATGGTAAGTCTCAGTCTGAAGTTCAACTATTAGATGCCAGAACAGGTAAGCTTGTGCGGGTATTTGATGGTACCCGTAGCGGAGTATCATGGATGCCGGTAAGTGAAAAACTTATGTTTGAGAAGAAAGCCGTTTCGGGAAGACAGATCTGGACGATCAATCCTGCAACAGGAGAAGAAACCTTGTTTGCCGATAATTTGCCTGAAGGTAGTTATCGCCTGGCACCGACAGAGGATTTTCTTATATTCTCAGTTCAGGAATCGGGTGATGCAGATAAAGATAAAGCTTTCCGTCGTTTTATTACTCCGAATGACCGGCAACCGGGTTGGAGATCACGTACATCATTGTATAAATACGATTTAAAATCCGGAGCTTTCGAACGCCTTACTTATGGCGCTTACTCTGCTGGATTGAATGATATCAGTCCGGATGGAAAACGTTTGGTTTTCTCCACCGGTCGTGAAGATTTTAAGGCTCGCCCTTTCAGCGTCTCATCACTTTATGAGTTGAACCTTGAAACAAATAAGGTGGATACAATCTGGTTTGAAAAACGCTTTGGCGGTTCTGCTGATTATTCTCCCGATGGTAAGTCTTTATTGATTTCGGGAAGTCCCGAAACTTTTGGTGATTTGGGACGTAATGTAGACGCTGATCAGAAAGCAAATACCTATGACGGACAATTGTATATTCTTCATCTTGCTACTAAAAACGTAAAACCGGTAACAAAGGACTTTAATCCTTCTGTTCAGGGCGCTCAATGGATTGATAATAACAAAATCGTTATTCTTAGTGAGGATAAAGATCGTGTAATTCCTTACTATTATACGGTTTCAACAAATAAATTTGAAGCGATTCCGGTAGCGGAAGATGTCCTTCGTTCATTCCAGGTTTCAAAAAACGGTAAAGAAGCTGTTTATTTCGGACAAAGCGCTTCGAACTTTAATTCGGCTTATGTTATCGATCTGAAGAATAATAAATCCATGAAGATTAAAGATACTTCAGCTGATCGTCTTGCGGATATTGAATTGGGTAAAGTGGAAAGCTGGGATTTTAAAGCTTCTGACGGAACTACCATCGATGGGCGTTATTATCTTCCTTCGGACTTTGATGCAAACAAGAAGTACCCGATGATTGTGTATTATTATGGAGGAACTTCGCCAACATCACGCACACTGGAACATCCTTATCCGGCTCACCTTTATGCAGCTAAAGGATATGTGGTATTGGTGCTTAATCCGAGTGGAACTACAGGTTACGGACAAAAAATGTCGGCTCGCCACGTCAATGCATGGGGACAGCGCACAGCTGAAGATATTATTGAAGGAACCGAGAAATTTGTTCAGCAACATTCATTCGTGAATGCGAAGAAAATCGGATGTATCGGTGCTTCTTACGGAGGTTTCATGACTCAGTATTTGCAAACACGCACAGATCTCTTTGCAGCAGCTATATCTCATGCAGGTATCAGTGCCTTGTCAAGCTACTGGGGCGAAGGCTACTGGGGCTATTCTTACAGTACTGCTGCCAGTGCAGATAGCTATCCATGGAATAATCCGGATCTTTACACAAAACAAAGTCCGTTGTTTGCTGCCGATAAAATAAATACACCATTACTTCTGCTTCACGGATCTGTAGATACAAACGTGCCGGTAGGAGAGAGTATTCAAATGTATACCGCTCTGAAGTTGCTGAATAAACCGGTTGAAATGATCCAGGTTGATGGTG
>JBOFDD010000224.1:0-15989 GCA_051646645.1 Bacteroidales bacterium
CCTTCCATATCAAAATCGATCGAAGGCACCGCACTAAACTTGCCAAAAGCCTCTTTCACTGCTGCCGAAAGGATCTGGAAAATAACCGTTTCGTCTTCAAACTTGATCTCAGTCTTTGTAGGATGGATGTTCACATCAATTGCAGACGGATCAACTGTGAGATAAAGAAAATAGTTAGGCATTTCGCCCTGTGCCAGCAAAGGTTCGTAACACTGAGTTACCGCTCTGTGGAAATAGGGATGGCGCATATAACGTCCGTTGACAAAGAAGTATTGTAACGGATTCTTTTTACGGGCTGATTCGGGCTTTCCGATAAATCCGGATATAGAAACAACCGATGTGGTTACTTCAACCGGCAGAAGATTTTGATTCAGCGACTTACCAAAAACATTGACAATGCGCTGACGCAGCCCCGAAGCAGGCAGATTAAACACCTCTGTATCGTTCTGTTTCAAAACAAAAGCCACATCGGTATTAACCAGAGCAATACGTTCAAACTCCTGAATGATATTGCTTAATTCTGTCTGATTTGTTTTAAGAAATTTCCTTCGTGCAGGCACATTATAGAAGATGTTTTTAACCATAAAGTTACTACCGGCAGAACACGATACTGGTTCTGACTGCTCAACCTGAGAAGCCGAAACATGAATATCTGTGCCTAAATCATCTTCTGCACGGCGGGTACGCAATTCAACCTGTGCAATTGCAGCAATGGAAGCCAGCGCTTCGCCCCGGAATCCCATAGTTTTAAGCGTAAACAAGTCAGCAGATTTCGATATTTTTGAGGTAGCATGACGTTCAAATGCCATCCGGGCATCTGTCGGGCTCATACCTTTACCATTATCAATAACCTGAATTAATGTTCTTCCGGCATCTTTCACCTGCACCTGAATGAGAGTAGCTTGTGCATCAACTGCATTCTCTACCAGCTCCTTTACAACTGAAGCAGGTCTTTGAATCACTTCACCCGCAGCAATCTGGTTTGCTACAGCATCAGAAAGTAGATGTATAATATCACTCATAATCAACCTCGTTTGGGTAAGTTTGGTATATGTTTCTAAAGAATATCTTTAACACACGAAAGCACAAAGTTGCAAAGAAATATTCTACTTTACAACTTTGTGCTTTCTATTCTACTTCAAACCGTTACATGAAATACAAATAGTACATCAAAACAATCAGAAGCACTAACGCTACACCAAGTCTTATGCTCATGGCTGAGCTATACTTGTGCAGATTTTCTTCCTTCCTGTTGAGATGGCCTGTTTCACTTCGAAATGCACCTTTCAGGTTTGGTTTATATTCAGCATCATCAATAGGCTCTCCAATTTCGCGTTTCACTTTCTGAACACGTTCTTCCAGAGCTTCTTTACGCGGATCGTAATAAATCGGTTTATGATTAAATCCACGTGGTTTCTTTTGGTTATAAAAGAAAAATAATCCCATTTGATTTGTATTATTTGAGGCTAAAATTAGGTTTTCGGAACGCGTCTGACATGTTTCACCGGAGCATCTTCTTCTTTACGGTTGATCCAGTGGAAAATATCATAGCGATCTTTTGGTCTAAGATAATCATACCATCTGAAATCCGGAAGATAAAGCTGATTATTTTTCAGCATCGGTACCGGAGTTAACGTTCCTTTAGGAGAAGGCCACATAATTAGCTTTTCCATTTGCTGATTTTTCAGATACAAGGTAAGATACGATGCTTCGGCATTATTCTGCCCGGTAAGTACACTATCTTTCTCCATCGGATAAAAGATCGTCTGCACGTTACCGCTTACATCTATTTTATTCAGTTCTCCTTCTTTGAAGTACCCTTTCATGTCTTTACCTGCCAGCTGATTGTAGAATAAAGAGTCTACATAAGCCGCTACAAAAGCAAAGTTCTTCACATGAGCCCAGTCTATCGTACTGTCATTCATATAAGAGATAATCGTGTCGCCGAATATCTGATATGATTCGTTCCATAAGATCGGATCATTCATCATTTTAAGCACTGTATCCCGTGATGTGAACAACGCTTTACCTGCTACGCCCTGTGCCTGCTTTGAGTACATACGCACCTTCTGAATCGCCTTCATGACACGAAAAGTAGAATCAGGCATAGTCATCAGCGTATCCGCAGCCATAAACAGCGTATCGGGACGTGAAAACTCCATCATCCAGGAAGAGTCGGTCACGAATCCGTATTCGGTAATTTCATTGTAATACCCGTACTGACCGTAAAGATTCATTTTGCGTATCGTATCCTGAAGCTCAACATCTACAAACCCTTCGCCAAAACCGGTATTCCGGTTATAGAAAAGAGAGTCGGCTGTAAGAATACGCGCTCCGCTCACTACTGAGGAGCGATCAAGCAACGATGCGACATCCTCTGCCGTATTGTACCATCCTCTTGATGAATAGATGGTATTACTGTCAGACACAATCGTTGACGGGCCGAGGATATCGGCAATCTTTGTATTTGTATCGTAGTGCAGCGTATCGGAATACAGCGTGTAACGTTCGTTTACCAGCTTCACATTATCGTTGAAGCGAGCTTTCTTTGTGTCCGGAGAGTATTGTCCGTAATACGAAGTCAACTCATTCTCCAGATCCGAAAGGACTCCTCCTTCGAAGTAGTATCCGATATTAACCAGCCGATCGTAGTTCAGACTATCAGTAAGAAGTGTAACCTCTCTGTTTTCCATCTTCACATTATAGCGCAATTCGGCAAGTTTGGACGTACCATTATAGCGAAGGAAGTCTGAGTACACGAAAAGTGTATCACCCTGCTCCATACGTACATTACCGAAGGCTTCAAGCGAGTTGTTGGTTTCGAAAAAGTAGGCTGAGTCGCAGAACATCTGCATCCCTTCCTGGCGAAAGCGAACATCTCCCCGAAGGATCTGCGCATCGGGCAAATAGGCCTTGTCAAAAGAGAGTGTATTGGCATGCTCCAGAATCACCTTCTGCACCTTTGGCTGAGGAGCATTATTCGGCTTAGGAGCAATCTTTTGCGTCTGTCCGTTTTGAGCATACAGACAAAAAACGAACAGACATAGAGCTCCGAGAGCTCCATATCTATTCGTTTTATTCATTCTATTGAATCGGAACATAGATTATTATTTTTTTACCCATCCCGGATATTCAAAGTCACAGTTTTGATACTCTTCGCGAATACGAACGTAAGTATCGTGTTGTTTTTTACGAATCCACTTATCCAGAATTTCCTGACGTTTAGACTCTTCTACTATTCGCTTCAGCTCCTGATAATCTTCAGCCATATTTGCTTTGTGCCCTTCGATTTTTGTTTTAAGCTTCACAATGGCAGTAACCTCTTTCTGGTTAGGGCCCATCATCGTAAAAGGTTTAGACACATCGCCAACGTTCATCTTGTCAATTTGCATTGCGATTTCAGGAGGAAGATCCTGCATCTCGAATTTTGAAGTTCCTGCATGAGGATTAACCATTAACCCCTGGCTGTTTCTTGTATCTTTATCCTGTGAGATGTAAAGAGCAGCTTCCTCAAATGAGAATTTATTAGCAAGAATATCAGCGCGGATCGAGTCAAGTTTCACCAAAGCAGAGTCAATCTGCTTTTCATTCACTTTCGGACGAAGCAGGATGTGACGAGCGTTGATACGGTCTCCACGTTTTTCAATAAGCTGAATAATATGGTAACCGAACTCTGTTTCCACAATTTTCGAAACACGTTTCGGATCTGTCAGGTTGAAAGCCACATTCGCAAATTCAGGAACCAGCTGACCTTTACCCATCAATCCAAGCTCACCTCCTCTTTTTGCTGACTCTGTATCTTCCGAATACATAACTGCTAAAGTAGAGAATGAAGAACTACCACTGTTTACACGTTCTGTAAAATCGCGCAAACGGCTCTTGATATTATCAATTTCCGATTGCGGAATCTTTGGTTGAAGCTGCACAATCTGCACTTCTACCTGCAATGGAATAAACGGAATACTATCCTGTGGAAGCCTGCTGAAGAAACGTCTTACTTCTGCCGGAGTAGTCTTGATGTTTCCAACAAGTTTGCGCTGCATCTCCTGCATAACAGACTGGTCTCTGACCATATCCTTCATATCTTCACGTATTTCGGTAAAAGGTTTTCCGAAATACTCCTCTAATTTCTCTTTCGATCCTACCTGTGAAATAAAATAGGCCATACGACGCTCTACCTCACCCAAAATCTGAGTTTCCGGAACTTCGATACTATCTAATTTTGCCTGATGCAAGAAAAGTTTCTGAAGTGCAATCTGCTCAGGGATGACACAATAAGGATCTCCTTTGATTTGCTCTCCATCGTATTGCATACGTAAACGCTGCTCCTCAATCTGAGATTTTAGAATTGCTTCGTCACCAACGACCCACACAACTTCATCGATAACATTTTCCTGCGCCACTGCCTTTCCGCACATCATGGCTAATAATATCGAAAAAGAGAAAAAGATTTTTCTATACATTTAATCCTTTGATTTAAAGGTGAATAATTATTTTTTATCGTAATAAAAATCTACATTCTTACTCGAAACAGCTTTATCATAAAGCTCTTGTTTCTGCTCTTCAAGCATACCCGAAGCTTTCTGTTTCAGCAGCGTTTCACGAATAAACGAATCCGCATAGTCCGCTGGCATAGCAGATCCCTTCTTGCGCATATCGGTCAGATTGTAAAAGAAATAAAACTCTTCATCACTAACTTCAACCGGTTTGCCTTGCTGCAAACGAAGAGGATCAAGTACATAAGGAGTTATCTCTCCTTCAGTCAGCCACTGATCTGTAGAATACTTATATCCAATACTATGTTTAATCACATACTTCTCAATATTTCCCAGATTCTCAGGAGTAACCTGACGGATCCACTTCCGCAAAGAAGCTATATTCGGAGAGTTCTTTCTAACTTTCAGAAACACACCTTTGTAAAGAGGCTCTTCAAGTAACAAATCCGAAGTATGAGCATCGTAATAAGCCTGTACCTCTTGATCTGAAAGATCTTCGCTTAATCGCTCATTCACCAGCTTCATGCGGTATTGATGAATAATCAGATCCTGTTTATACTGTTCTACCTTACGGTCAATATCATCCAGGTCCGGAATATTCTTCTGTGCAACATTGTAAAGCAACTGATTATCGACCCAGTTTTTGATAAAAGCATCAGCTAAAAGAGCACTGTCGGCGCCATAGACATCCTTTGGCATAAAGTTTTCCAGCTCGCTCCGTGTAAGCACTTTGTTCCCGACTCTTACCAAATCATTGTCTGATTGTAAAACAGTCTTTTTGCAAGAAACCGAAAGCAAAAATAATGCAAATATGAAAAAATAGATTCTCATTCAGTTCAATAGGATTTATTTAATCCGCTAAAATTACATTTTTCGTCAAGAGATAATCACTCTTTAACGGTTTTTATAATATTGCGGTTCAGCTTTACTTTATATTTCTTCCTCAAGTCTTTAAGCCATTCCTGCTCCAGATAATCCTGATAGTCGGCTGTAACAGCCCCGCGAATATCAAGATAAGACTCCGGATAATCATTCAGTATTTTCCCCTGCACTGCAACAAATGGATATTCACCTGAAGGAATATACTCTTTGCCTTCGAACATAAGCTGATCAACAACCGGGCTATCGCCTCGTTTTGCCATCACACGCTGCACTTTGACAATATTCTGCTTTACATTGAATTTTCTGCGGATATGAGTCACAATCGAATCCGAGTAGTTTTCATTCAGCAACGACTTAACCTCAGCCATTACCGAATCATTGGTACACTCTAACACATAACCTTTAAAATGAGGTTCGTTCAGCTTGTACTTCTTGATGTTTTTCGCAAAAAACTTATCCAGTCCCTCGGTGTCTTTACCAGCTTTATCCCAAACTTTGCGATTACTAATTTCAAACAACAGTACACCATCGCGGTATTCCTGCATTAAATTACGGAAGTCGGAATATTTCTTATCCAGCTGACTGCTCTCATAATCCATAACAGACTTATCCACATACACATTCAGCAGGTCTTCGACTTTACGGCTTAACGGATAACCATTTGAGATAGAATTGGCAAAATCAACATAATCGCTTGCTGTAAATACAGTAGTTCCTATTGTCAGAAGATGTTCTTTTATGCTTTTTGCTTTATTCACTACCTGACTGTCAACCGGGAATATAAAAAGATCTTTCAGAATCGATTCGTTTACCCGGACAGCATAGTCCGTTTTCAGCTTCGAAACAAAGGATTCCTTCCCTTTATTTGAACGCTGATCACGCATAATCTGCTGTTGAATACGGTCTTTCTCTTCTTCAAATGATCCTATTTTTTGTTTTCTCACCAGCTTAAACAGATGAGCTCCTTGTCCGGTAATAACAACATCACTTACATCACCCGGTTCTTTAAGCGTCAATGCAGCTTCATATACTTCGTTCGGGACCTCTCCCGTACTAAACGCAGGTAAAACTCCTCCGCGGTCACGCGTTCTCGAATCATCTGAAAAATCACTAGCCAGCTCATCGAAACCGGCACCGTTATCAATTTGCTGCTTCAGACCTTTAAGCTCGTCCTGCATCGCCTGCTTTTGTTCTGGCGTCGTATTATAGCGAAACTGTTTAAAGATATGAGCCAGCGTGAATGTACCCTGATCCTCCCGACGGTTATGTACCTTCACCAGGTGATAACCAAATTGAGTACGTACAGGTTTCGAGATCTGACCTGTCGGTGTATTATATGCGCAGGACTCAAACGGATATACCGTCATAAAGGCTTTCAGATACCCCAGATATCCTCCGTCTTTTTTGGACGGACAGGAAGAGAATTCTTTTGCAAGCGTTGCAAAATCGTCCCCCTTCTGAGTACGGTCATATAAATTTTGTATCTTTTGATAAGCAGCAAGCGTATCCTGTGGGGTTGCTCCTTCGGGTAGCATTATTAAGATATGAGAAACTTCTACATTCTCTTTCATGCGGTCATAAGCTTCCTTTAAAAGACGATCATCCACCTCTTTATCTGTCAGATACCCCTGAGCAAGTTGTTGTCTGTAACCTTCCAGTTCTTGTTTTAACTGAGGTAGTGTATCAAGACGCAACTCAATTGCCTCATGCACTTTCAGTTTAAAGTCTGTGAACATTTTCACATACTCATCAAAACTCACTTTCTCAACACCCTGTACACCTGCATTCTTTTTGTAGATATACTCAAACTCGGAAAGTTTCACCTCCTGTTTCCCTATTTTCAAAACAGCAGGATCCTCTTTTGCCGAAACATTTAAAGCGCCATAAAACATGGCTGAAGACAGAAGAAGTTTAAATGCTAACGTTCTCATGATTTTGTATAGACTTGTTATTTAGTTTTTAGTTATTTACATCAGAAACAATAGTCGCCTCTTTCAACTGACTTTTAAGTTCAAAACCTTTGAAATGGTAGTAAACACCAATTCCGGAAACAATGACATTGATCAGATAAAACAGAAAGCTAACCATTACCGAAACAGTTGAATTCAAACCAAAGAAATTACTCCCGGTAAGAAAAACCAATTCACGTATTCCAATTCCTCCGATTGACACCGGCAGTACAGATACTAACGATGAAATCAGAAAAAGTATTGTATACTCCGCATAATCAGTTGCTATACCAAGACTGGCCAGTATCGCAAAGATTGCAATACATTGCAGTCCCTGAACAAGCAATGAATAGAGAGAACAACGGGGTTCACTCTGGATGAATGATGGAAATACAAATTTCAAAAAAAGCAGGTAGCAGGCATAGCCGACCAGAATTACAACCGGAGCGAGCAGCTTATAGGTAAACGGTATGGGTACATACAGGAAACTCACCGGAAGAATATAGAAAATAGCCGTCATCCCGTTTAGCCTGTCCAGCAATACGGCAGAAGTAGCCTTCTTAAGTTTAACATCAAATACTTTATGTATCAGATAAATCTTATAGCCGTCACCTCCTATTCCGCCGGGAAGAAAAAGATTGTAAAACATCCCCAGCAGATAGAGCCGTAAATTTTCTTTCTCGGTAATCATTACAGGCAATTGACGAAAATAGACATTTAGCCTGAACGATGACGCAAACTTGGATAAAGCATATAAGATCAGAGCAAAAAACAAAAGAACCGGATTTGACTCACCCAGTGTCATTTTCAACTCTTCTATACTGATATTTTTATATACGGCATAAAGAGCAAATACCGACACAATAATTTTAAAAATCAGAACGATCTGTTTCTTATTAAGCTTCATGCGCCGACTCCTTTTCAAATACTTCTTTGACAATGTAGACCGGATGACTCTCCGGCTGATAATAGATTCGCATTTGCATTTCTGCCATCAACCCTCCGAACACTGAAAGAATCGAAGCAACAAAGAATACTCCCGAAAGAGTAAAATAATCGCCATATCCGAAGGCGAACATACGAATCAGCGACACAATCAATGTCACTATCGAAAGAGCCAGAAAGCTCATCGCCCAATTGCCGAAGAAGTGCATCGGTTTTAAGCGATATTTTTTAATGAAATAAATGAAGCATAAATCAGGCAACACCTTGAAGATACGACTCAGACCATATTTAGACACTCCAAACATGCGTTCATGGTGCTTAACTGGCACTTGTTTCACTTTTGCACCCTGCATGACTGTCAATACAGGAATAAAGCGATGCAATTCACCATAAAGATCAAGTCCCTGCGCATATTCTTTTTTGAATACACGAATACTACAACCTCCGTCTTTCAGCTTCACTCCGGTTACGCGCTGTATAAGTCCGTTCGCTACTTTACTCGGAAAGTTACGAATCAGCGCATTATCTTTGCGATCTTTACGATACCCCATCACCACATCCAGAGACTCTTCTTTCAGAGTCTTCAGCATAGGAAGAATATCATCCGGATCATTCTGTAAATCACCATCAAGAAAAGCAAGATAGCGTCCTTTTGCGAAATCAATGCCGGCACGCATAGCAATACTTTGCCCCCTGTTTGTCAGGAAACTTACCAGCTTCACGCGCTCCGTTGTAAATTGTTTAATTCGCTCTACTGTTTTATCCTTCGATCCATCGTTTACAAAGATCAGCTCATAATCCGTGCTTCCCATTGCCTGAGATACACGTTCGATCATAGGTTGAATATTGTCTTCTTCGTTATAAACCGTAATGATAATAGATAACTCCATCTTATTTCTTTATTTTTTCGAAATGCACAAAATGCACAACCTGTCTTACATCATTGTATTTATTAGGTGTGCTTGATATTATTTTCAGCTGATACTGATCTTTCGTTATATTTTCAAACTCTTCAAACACTTTCTCTCCCACATACACATAGCCTGAATCCGGCTGTTCCGCTTCAAATGAACGCAATCCGTTATGCAGATAGAAATTGATCACATAATAACGTGGATTATCCGAAGAAGGCATATATAGTGTTGCTCCGTTTGCGAGCTTAGACGTCTGCAACGCAAAGTTTTTCAAAGACATTGAATTCTTTATCACAGGCAGCACATAACCATCCAGATAGAGGTTTAAACTAAACACAACTGCTATTGCCGCATAAAACATGGATCGGTAATTCCGGATCCGGTGGAAGAAAAACACAGCCACACAAGACAATAATGCGATCAGCGTAAACAGATAACCGATGAAATGATGCGAGCGGAACAAGTTCTCCAGCAATCCTATATGGAAAGATGTCTCAGCATCAATCCGGAGCGATGCTGCAATACCACTCAGCAAAATCACTCCTGTACCTGTCAATAGAGAAAGAGTCAGTACAATCAGCACCAACACGGATAATATATAGGACACAACCGTCACCACCCGCTTGCGGTTATCAATCAGATAGCCAAACCACTGCGCCAGAAGAATTGCGAAGAAGGGATAACTTGGCAGCAGATACACACTTCGCTTGCTTGACGGAATAGTATAAAAGATTACAATTGTCAGCGCTGCAATCCAGGTATATTGCATCACATTAGGCAGTCGGTTAAACTTATCTGCCAGTGATTTATAGAATGATCTGCCATCACCCACCCAGGCTTTCTTCACATTAAACAAAGAAAGTATAAGTAGTAAGCTCCAAGGCACAAAGCCCATTAAAAGGTGAATAATATTTGCATACACAGGTCCTTTATGTCCTGTATCTTCAGATCCGGTCATACGTGCAAAATTCTCAGTATAAACCGTATCAATAAAATTCTGTCCGCCAACCTGATATGCGGCAAAATACCACAATCCGGGAATAATCGCACTCAGCACGCCGAATTTCACACCTTCACCGACTACACGCCAGAAGCGGAACCCTTTCATCAAAAGGAACAGACCATAGATGCCTAAAGGAAGAACAATCCCTACAGGTCCCTTAATCAGAAAAGCAGCACTCAGTGTCAGAACAATTCCGATATTATATCCCTTCAGACCTTTTTCAAATCGTTTATACAGCAGAAAAAAAGCAGCAATCATAAAGAAAGTCAGAGGCATATCTACCCTTGCTTCCATACTGGTCCTGTGCATTTCGAACGAGGTGAGCAAAATCAGCGCAGCAAGAAGGCTACGCTTACTTCCTATCCTGTTTGTAAAAAAGATAAAGCTCATCAATATTATACCAAAACCGCTTAAAGCAACCGGAAAACGGGCACTCCATTCAGTCACTTCTCCCGAAGGAAGGGATATAAGTGCCGAGAACCAATGCATAAAGGGAGGTTTTGTTGCGAATGTATCGCCATATCTTTGAGGTAAGATCCAGTTCCCTGTTTCCAACATTGCCTGTGGAACCAATGCCTCACGCGGCTCTCCTTTTGTGTAAAAGCTATCCAGATGAAGAAAAGGCATCAGGGATAAAACAGCCAGTACAAAAACAATAATCAGGTTTCTTATTTTCGAATGCATAAATAAATTGTATCTGAGGAGAATACACTCCTTTATCTTTGTTTTGGTTTTAAACGACAAAGAAAATAAAAAATATTGAGGTCTTCCCGACTTTTGGACGTTAATCAAGAAATGCAAGGAGTGACACGAATTCACACCTTGCATTTCTTGTATTTTAACCGTATAGTATTACGTGCTTACTTCACGATATGATGATGTCCGAAAATCTCTTCCCGCGTTATAAACACAGGATTGATCCGTTTAAAAGCAGATGCTTTATGACGAGCAATTACTTTCTGATTAATAGCATCACTTCCATCCTGCATATAAGCAAGCAAAGCAGCATCAACCTCCTCATAGTTTGCTGCGCCCAACTGTTCGACATCACTCGAAGTGATTCCCAGTCCGTCCGTTGGCACACAATCGATACAAGCCTGAAGAGCCTCTCTCTGATTTTGCTGAGGTAAAGTCGTCAGCATATAATTTGCCAGCTTGTACACTTCTGTTTTCCAAAGGCCAAAAAGCGGATCAAAGTCCCCCACGTCACCGTGCAATGTCCAGAATCCAAGCTGCCACTCTGTCTGATTATCAGTACTGATTACCATACCTCTGTATTTCTGAGCCAGATTATAGAGATAGATCATGCGCATGCGCGCTTTGATGTTTCCGACACGCAACCTGAACTCTTTTGTTGACGGATCTTCCTGCGGATCTTCTTCTATAGTTGAAAGTGTTACCCGATAAAGCTCTGTCAGGTCCACCTCTCGAAAATCATGACAAAAAGCTTCGCCGATCAGCACCGAGCGCTCTCTTTCTTTAGCAGTATTTGTCTCGATAGTTATACTACGACCAATAAGCTTTACACCAAGCTCATCACAAACCGGACGTAGCAAAACACTTGTCAGAGCCGAATCGATTCCTCCGGACTCACCTATAACTAAAGTCTTAAGATTTGCTTTCTCAACATACTCTTTCGTAATACGCTGAATTTTTTCTGCAACAGCCTTCATTATTAATTGTTCTTATAATACATACTCAATAAACTTTCCAGCTCCTCCGGTGTGATATTTTTTCGTATTTCGCCTCTATAGGCAAACGATATTTTACCCCGTTCTTCCGACACAATTATAGCTTTTGCATCAGTTTCCTGCGTTACTCCTAACGCAGCACGGTGCCGAAGCCCCATCTCCTTTGGTATAAGTCGTGAATGCGAAACCGGAAGGATACATCCGACAGCAGCAATCTTATTCTCTGATATAATCATAGCTCCGTCATGCAAAGGACTGTTCTTGAAAAATATATTCTCAATAAGGCGCGTACTAATCATTCCATCTACAGCTTCTCCCGTCGACTTGAATGACTGCAAACTCACATTCTCCTCAATAACAATCAAAGCTCCACATCGCTGTTTTGCCATATTACGGCATGCGATAACAATTGGCATATAGGATTGTATTTCCGGTTCGCCTTTACTGGGTCTTATCAGATGATAGATGTATTTCCACCGCTTGTGAGAACCGAGCGTCAGCAGGAAACGACGAATCTCATCCTGAAACAAAACAACCAGAGCCACACCTCCGACACTGATAAACTTATCCATGATATTACCAATAAGCCGCATCTGAAGAATATGACTTACCACAATCCATAGCCCTGTGATAGCAAGCAGTCCGACAAAGATACTGAGCGAACCGGATGCCTTCATCATTCTGTAGCTGTAGTAAAGCAGCAATGCGACAAGGAATATATCTATAATATCCTTTATACCAAAGAATTGAAACATATAATTCTTTTATTGGTTTTCATTTTGTTTTTGAAAAATCTTTACGACCTCAACAGCCTCTTTCACATCATGAACACGCAGAATATCTGCACCTTTCATCAGTGCCAGCGTATTGAGAGCGGTAGTTCCGTTTAACGATTCAGACGGATCTGTTCCAAGCAACTTATAGATCATAGATTTACGCGAAACACCTACAAGAAGAGGTTTATCCAGAATACCAAAATGCTGCATAAAACTCATCAGCTCGTAATTCTGATCCAGTGTTTTGCTAAATCCGAATCCGGGATCAAGCACCACATTTGCGACTCCAAGTTCACGAAGACGGTCAAGTTTTTCAACAAAGTAGTGACATATATCCTGAAAAAGATCATCATACCGGCAGAATTGCTGCATCGTTTGTGGTGTACCACGCATATGCATCATAATATACGCACATTTCAAATCGGCAACCGTCTGAAACATTTTATCATCAAGTCCTCCGCCCGAAATATCGTTTATAATATCAACACCATATTCCTCTACAGATTTACGGGCAATCTCAGAACGGAAAGTATCAACAGATACAACCGCACCGGGATATTTATCTCGAAGAATGGACAGCGCGGTTTTCAAACGTCTCCACTCCTCTTCAGGAGTTATATTATGTGAGTCAGGACGCGATGAGTAAGCGCCTACATCAATCAGATCAGCTCCCTCTGAAATAATTTCATTGATACGTGCTTCAAGCTCCTTCTCGGTTGTACACCGGCTTCCTTCAAAAAAGGAATCAGGAGTAGCATTCAAAATCCCCATTACTTTTGGAGAATCAAACTTCATGAGTTTTCCTCCTACATTTATTGATCTATATGGCATTTCTATGCAGCTTTAGTGTTTATTCGATCCTGTTTAGTCGTTAACAAAGAGCTAAATTAGTCTGAAAACTACATAATTATATCGTCATTAGCACAAAAATAAAACAAATAAACTTTTTTATAGCTAAAATAGCTTGCAATTTGGAAACTTGCTTATCTTTGTGGTTAGAAAAAACCAAATTCCTACTTATATGGAGAAAATTGATCAACTTGACAAAAAGATTTTGAAAATAATCTCTCAAAATGCTCGTATTCCGTTTAAAGACGTAGCAGCAGAGTGTGGTGTTTCGCGTGCAGCAATCCACCAACGCGTTCAAAGAATGATTGACATGAACGTTATAGTAGGATCCGGATACTTTGTTAACCCGAAAGTCTTAGGATATAAAACCTGTACTTACGTTGGAGTTCGTCTTGAAAAAGGTTCTATGTATAAAGACGTTGTTCCGGAACTAAGTAAAATCCCTGAAGTGGTTGAATGCCATTTCACTACCGGACCTTATACAATAATGGTTAAACTCTACGCTAAAGATAACGAGGACCTGATGTCATTAATCAATGGCAAAATACAGGAAATCAAAGGAGTAAAAGCAACTGAGACTCTTATCTCATTAGATCAGAGCATTAAACGCGAGGTTGTTATACAAGACTAAATAAAAAAGGCTGCATAACTATTGTTATTGCAGCCTTTTTTATTTAGTCTTGCTGATATATCTGAGTGATGCCTCTTTATCGCGTTGCAATTGCATCTTCAATTCGTCAAGTCCTCTTAGTTTCTTTTCTTCACGCAGAAAGGCAAGCATCTCGATCTCAAGCCAATCACCATAAATATCCTGATCAAAGTCGAACAGGTTTACTTCAATACTTAAACCTCCTTCGCTATGGACCGTAGGACGATTACCGATGTTCATCATCCCAAAGTACGATTCACCTTCAACGTTAGAACGGACCACATAAACTCCGTTTTTAGGAATAAGCTTATCCGGATTTTCCAACAGCAAATTCGCCGTAGGGAAGTTTATCTTTCTTCCGATCTGAAAGCCTTCAACAACCAACCCCGAAAGATGATACGGATAGGAAAGAGCCTCTGTTGCCTGACGGACCAATCCTTCTCGCAGGTATCTGCGGATCAGCGATGAACTTACAGCCCGATCTCCGAGCATAAATACCGGAGCTTGCTTAACTTCAATACCCAAAGATGCCCCGATTAGTTTATAATCATCAAACTCCTCTACACGGTCACGCCCGAAACGATGATCATAACCGACATAGAGCACCTTAACGTTATATTGATCAACCAACACCTTCGACATAAAGTCCCTGGCTGTCAGACGCGACAATTGTGGTGTAAAATTCATAGCCACACAATAGTCTATATCTGTCTGCGAAAGGTGTTCTACCTTTTCTTCGAAAGTATTTAGTAATGAGGGGTGATAAGTTGAATTAACCACCTTTCGCGGATGTTCCTTGAAAGTAAACACCGCACTTTGCAGTCCCAGCGCATTTGCTTCGCGCTTCAGGCAAGAGATCAGATGCTGATGTCCGAGATGAACACCATCAAAGAATCCCACTGTAGCAACAAGCCCGGGAGCAGTATCTATAGTTTTATTGTCGATTACAATCATAAAAGCGCTTTCTCAAATAGTGAGCAGAAATCTTCGAATGGTTTAGCAGTATAAACCTGAAATCCTAATTCAGATGCCGCATCGGTATTCAAGACTGAATCATCTACAAACAAGGTGTTCTGTGGCATCAAACTCCCTTCATCCACCATCATCTCAAATATTTTCAGATCCGGCTTTGCTACTCCCATCTCGTAAGATAGAAATACCTGATCAAAATAATCCGACAACGTATATCCATCGTTCTCGAAATAAGCAGGAACAATATGATCAAACATAATTTTGTTCGTATTGCTCAGCATACATACACGGTATTTTTTACGCAATGCCAGAATCAGATCTAACTTTTCCTGAGGAAGATCGAGCAAAAACTGATTCAGAGCGTGATCAATTTCAGCGTCCGTAAGTGCTTTACCACTTCCTTCGCGGATTCCGTCACGAAAAGTCTCAGGCGAAATATGTCCTTCTTCAAGCTGAAGGAAAAGACCAGACTGACGAAAATTACTTAAAAGATCCTCTGCCTCACTATAACCCAAAGCAGCAAAAGCATCAATACATCTTTGCTTATTCAGGTTGATAAGCACCCCTCCAAGATCAAATACGATTGTTTCTATTCCGTTTAGCTTCATATGCTTTCAATTATTTTTCTGATGCAAAGATATATGTATTTGAGAAGTATAAAATAAATCACGCAACAAAAACACCGAATCGTCAGGATACAGGGTTACTCTGACAAATTTCCGTTCAAACCGGAACAAACATACGAATGTATTATTTCAATCAAAGCAGGAATTAGTTTTTTCAAAAGGATGATTTAATTTTTTCGACCGTATCTTTTAGCAATCCGATGCGCATGGGTATACATTCCGGTGCGCATCGGATTT
>JBOFDD010000225.1:0-3273 GCA_051646645.1 Bacteroidales bacterium
CAAACATGACTAAAAGCAAATTCACGACCGATTTTATCCTGTTCGTGACTAAATACAAAGAAAAACAGAATAAGCAAGCAAATGGAAAATCAACAAAATCAACCGGAAAGACAAGAGAACAAGTGGTCGAAGAGATCGAACGGGCAAGAGAAGCGGCAGCTAACGGAGACTTTTCTGTTTCCCCAGAGTGTTGAATCGGAAAAAGTGGTGCTGGCATGCATGATGCTTTGCCGTAAAGGGACAATGGACGCTCTGAGCGCACTAAAGCCCGAAATGTTTTACCTCCCGGAACATCAGTTTGTGTTCAGCGGCATTGAATCCTGCTTCCGGAAAGGCGGCTCGTGCGACTTTATCCTTGTTACCGAGGAGCTTCGTAAGAAAGATCCCGTATATCTCGACAAGATCGGAGGCCCCTTTTTAGTAGTCTCAATCTCAAATGCATCACTTTCGACTGTCAATATGTCTTTTCATATTGCACTGATCCGCAATAAATACCTGATGCGCGAAACGATCATCCGGCTGGGCGATACACTCGAAAAAAGCCGGATGCCCGATGCAGAATCCGAAGAGGTGGTTGCCGAACTGCAAAAACTGGTCGGATTCATGATGGGCGAAATGTATGCCGGAAACGAGCTCTACGAAATGCCGGAGGTGATGCGCGCCACACTCGACGCCTACCACGAACGCCGGGCAAAGGCGCTCAGCGGTGCATTGCCCGGCACAGCTACGGGAATTGAAGCACTGGACAGGCTCACGGGAGGACTTTCGCGCGGGGATCTGAACATCATCGCCTCACGTCCCTCGATGGGTAAAACGGCTCTTGCGCTCTTCATGGCACAACAAATGGCGCTCAAAGGCAGCCGCATCCTGTTTGTCTCGCTGGAGATGACCATGACTCAGCTTGGCGGACGCATGCTCACGGGCCATTCGGGAATCAGCTCCGAGGAGTTCCGTATGGGTACGCTGAACGATCTGAATGTGACGATTATGAACAACAGTGCCGATGAGCTTTCGGGTTTGCCCATAGCGATCTGCGACACCTCGCGCATGCGCACAGCGGCCATCCGCAATCTGGCACTGAACATCAAAAACCGTCTCGGACTCGACGTCCTGTTTGTGGACTACATGCAGCTGATTGATATGCGCGACAATCGTTCGAGTGCCACGCGTGAACAGGAAATGGCATCCACTTCGCGCGAGCTGAAAATGATAGCCAAAGAGCTGGACATAACCGTCGTGGCTCTATCGCAGCTGAACCGTGCGAACGAAACACGGGGCAACCGTGAACCGCAAATGTCGGACCTGCGCGATTCGGGTGCTATCGAACAGGATGCCGACATGATCCTGCTGCTCCACCGCAACAGCTACTACGACAAAGAGGCTACGGACAAGGGGTATCTGAAAGTGCTGGTCAAAAAACACCGGCAGGGAGGCACAGCCGACCTGTTCGTCAAGCACAACGACTCTTTTACGTGGTTTGAGTGAAGGGGGAGGGAGATGACAAACTGCACTATTTAAGGTGCAGTTTGTTTTATATAAAAAGGGAAATAAGAATTAACAAAACAAATACCGTAATTTTTTTACGGCATATTGCTTTTTAATTATATTTGCCTCGCAACTAATATAATAAAGCTATGCTTAGAAAATTTACCGTATCTAATTTCAAAAGTTTTGAAAAAGATATCACTGTTGATCTTACTCAGACAAACAGTTACTCATTTAATCCGGAGTGTATAAAAAACAATATTGTTAATTGTGCTCTTATCTATGGATATAATGGCTGTGGTAAATCGAACTTAGGCCTCGCAATCTTTGATATTATTGAGCATCTGACTGATCACAACAAGAACGAAGCCAGATATTCGTTTTATACAAATGCGAATTCTACTTCTAATATTGCATCGTTCAGCTATGAATTCCTGATCAACTCTGACATTGTTGTTTATGAATACCAAAAAGCGGATTATAAAACATTAGTTTACGAGAAACTTAAGATTAATGGAACGGACATGGTCGTTTTTGACAGAAAAGAAGGAAATACTTTCAAATCTGAACTAAAAGGGACAGAATCACTAAACCGGATCATTGACAACCAGGAGCTATCCGTCCTTAAATACATAAAAAGCAATACTTCTTTTGTTGATATTTCACAGAATGAACAGACTTTTCTTGATTTATTTGCATTCATTGAACGAATGCTTTACTTCAGATCTTTAGATGATCGTATCTATTTAGGGTTTGAATCAGGATCCAGATCTGTATCAGGTGATATAATTGAAAAAGGAAATGTTGAAGAGTTTGAGGAGTTACTGAATGAGGTCCATGTAGGTTGCAAGCTTTCAATTGCCGAAACAACAGAAGGCAAAGTCCTCATGTTTGATTTTAATAACATAAGACTACCCTTTGACAAAATCGCTTCGACAGGGACAAAAAGCCTTGCTTTATTTTTCTATTGGTTTCAACGTTTTAGAGAAACGAAAACATCTTTTATTTTCATAGATGAATTTGATGCTTTTTATCATCATCAACTGGCAGCCGTAATTATAAATAAACTAAAAGAGTCAGGAGTACAATTTATTCTGACAACACATAATACATCAATAATAACGAATGATCTGCTAAGACCTGACTGTTACTTTCTAATGTATAATGACCGGATTAAATCGTTATCCAGAAGAACCTCTAAAGAATTGCGTGAAGCCCATAATATTGAAAAAATGTATAAAGCAGGAGCATTCTATGGCGAGTAAAATACTATTCATCTTTGAGGGGCAAAAAACTGAAAGTAAATATATTAATATTCTTGCCAACCATATCCTGAATAAGGATATGGTGATTACCTGCGCTTACGCAACAGATATATACAATCTTTTCCAGGTAATAGACGAAGATCCTGATCTTGATATCTTTACACTTTTGAAAGATAAAGAATGGAATAAAAAATCTTTAGCTAAATATAGCCGGGCGGATTTCGGCGAAATCTATCTTTTTTTCGATTATGACGGACATGCATCTTTAGCAAAGAATGAGCATAAAGAAGAAAAAATAGTCACGGGGGATTCAAAAATAGAACAACTTCTGGAACTGTTCGATAATGAAACCGACAATGGGAAGCTATATATAAGCTATCCGATGGTGGAAGCCTTCAGACACATGGAAGATTATGAATCGTTTAAGTACTTACTTGCGAAATGTAAAGGCAAGAACTGTGAATTTATCGCTCAATGTGACCATGCAGAAGAGTGTTTAAAAGAACCTCATTACAAAGAAACT
>JBOFDD010000226.1:0-4762 GCA_051646645.1 Bacteroidales bacterium
ATTTTGACAAAGATAACTCTTTCATTAATAAAAATGAAACTTGAGCGCTTATTCTTTATAAGCAAGCTCTTTATCAAGAAAAGAAAGAATATCAGACTCATTATCCGGATTAAACCATTGGATTTCAGCATCACGTTTAAACCAGGTCATTTGCTTCTTAGAGTAAATCCGCGAATTCTGCTTAATCTTATCGATAGCAAAGTCAAGTGTACAATCGCCGTCGAAGTAAGCAAACAGCTCTTTATACCCAACTGTATTCAGGGAATTATAATTTTTATACGGATAAACCTTGCGGGCTTCATCAATCAATCCGTTTTCGACCATCACATCAACACGTTTGTTAATCCGGTCATACAATTCCTGACGATCTCTAGTCAGTCCGATTTTTATTATTCGGAAAGGGCGCTGCTTAACGGTATTCGTACGTAAATCAGAGTATGGTCTTCCTGTCATATAGCAAATCTCAAGAGCGTGTATTACTCGCTTAGGATTCTTACGATCAACTTGTTCATAATACACCGGATCGAGTTGCCGGAGTTCCTCACACAAGACATCAAGTCCCGCCTCGTTATATTTTTCAAGCAACTGACTCCGAATATCATCAGTCACAGTAGGCAAATCATCAATTCCTTTACATAAAGCATCCACATACATCATAGAACCTCCGGTCATAAGCTGCACTGGATTCTCTTCAAAAAGTGAAGGCAGCAGACTCATCACTTCTTCCTCGAAACGAGCAGCGCTATAATAATCTTCAAGCCCAAGTGTCCCGACCAGATAATGCTTTACACGCTCAAGATCATTACGTGAAGGTGCAGCAGTGCCTATTACAAGATCACGATACAGCTGACGCGAATCTGATGATATAATGGATGTATGATATCTTTCAGCAATAGAAAAACTCAAATTTGTTTTTCCTACACCTGTCGGACCGATCAGTACAATAAGAGTATGTTTCATTCTAAATAATAAAACGATTAAAAAAAAGTAAGATACAGATTGAGTATTATATTCCCCAATCCGTATCTTAAATATATGATTTAATAATTAATCAAATCAACTTCTAAAATTTATCATCATATGGATCACCTTCGCCGAATTCAAAACCTTCAGCATCCAGTTCGTCCATATCAAAATCTTCGGCACCGTAGAAATCTTCGTCTGCTTCAAATTTTGTTTCTTTTTCAAAATTCTCAAACTCAACAAACTGAGCAGGAGCATCACCTTTTGATTTAGAACAATAAGCTTTCTCCAACGAACCCGAAACGACTTCTTCCAACTCCATAAAGAAACATCGTTCAGTCAGATAATCGAATACAAAAACTAATTTCTGCCCTTCGTCTTCAATCAACTCACTAATTGTTGTATCTGACATAATCCAACTATCTTCTGATGAATCTGTTCCCATATCCATCATTGTGATCTCTGTACCTTTCTCCCAGTTGTCCGCACAAAGAAAAAACGAAGTCATTTCTCCTTTTTTATAGTTTACTGAATCAAGGATAACATTCTGAAGATCTTCGAAAGTAGAGTCTGAATCGATACTGATTTCTCTACCAAAATTATCTATTTCATCAGATAATATAACAAATCTGTAAATCATAACGTCTTAACTTGATATGCAATTATTATTATCCAATATACCCTTTGATAATTCCGCGTTGTGAGTTTTTCACAAATAAAATTATCTCATCTCTTTCAGGACTTGCAGAAAGCTCAGCTTCGATTCGCTCAATAGCATCACTATTATTCAAGCCTGACTGATACAAATAGCGGTATATCTCTTGAATTTCACGAATTTTCTCATTATCATAACTACGACGACGCAGACCGATTGAGTTGATTCCGGCATATGAAATTGGGTTACGTCCGGCCTTTACAAATGGAGGAATATCTTTAGTAACCAATGATCCGCCCTGTACCATTACGTGAGTTCCGATATGTACGAACTGGTGAATCAAACTACCACCACCTATGATAGCAAAATCATCTACCTGAACCTCACCGGCAACCTGAACGGCATTTGACATAATCACATTATTGCCGATCGAGCAATCATGAGCAATATGTGTATAAGCCATCAAAAGACAGTTACTTCCAACTACTGTTTTACCTTTAGATGAAGTACCTCTGTTAATTGTAACACATTCGCGAATAGTCGTGTTGTCACCAATGATTGCAACAGAATCCTCTCCTTTGAATTTCAAATCCTGAGGAGCTGCTGCAATTACAGCTCCGGGATAGATGTTACAATTTTTGCCGATACGTGCACCTTCAAGAATTGTCACATTCGACCCAATACGAGTACCTTCTTCAATTACAACGTTTTTATCTATAGTTACAAATGGTTCAATTACAACATTCGGAGCAATTTTTGCATCCGGATGAATATATGCCAAAGGCTGTTTCATATATCTAATATTTTTTCTCTACGTTCCTTTTATTTATTCTTAATGATCTGAGCCATAAACTCTGCCTCAGATACAATCTTTTCCCCTACGAAAGCGTATCCTTTCATTTGAGCACAACCTCTTCTGATTTCAGAAATCATTTCCAGGCGGAAAATCAAAGTATCACCCGGCACAACTTTTTGTCTGAACTTCACATTATCAATTTTCATGAAGTAAGTTGAATAACTCTTCGGATCATCCACTGAATTCAGAACAAGGATACCTCCTACCTGAGCCATAGCTTCTACCTGAAGCACTCCCGGCATCACCGGTTCTTCCGGGAAGTGACCTACAAAGAATCCTTCGTTAGCCGTCACATTCTTAACACCTACAATATGCTTATCTCCTACTTCAATGATTTTATCAACCATCAGGAATGGCCAGCGGTGAGGAAGAAGTTCCTTCACACGGTTAACATCCATAACAGGCATTTTATCCGGAGAATAAACCGGACACTGAACTTCAAGACGTTTCAGTTCCTTACGGATATGACGAGCCATCTTATTATTAATCTTATGTCCCGGACGAGTAGCGATAATACGCCCTTTGATTGGCTTACCCAACAAAGCTATATCGCCAAGGATATCAAGTAACTTATGACGTGCAGGCTCATTGTCAAACACAAGAGGTTTATTGTTCAGATATCCCAATTGCTCACAATCCTGATGAGGCTGATCCATAAGATCTGCAATATGATCCAGTTCAGTCTGATCCATTTTCTGATCATAAATAACGATCGCGTTATCCAAATCTCCGCCTTTGATAAGATTATTCTTAACAAGAGGTTCAATCTCACGCACAAACACAAAAGTACGTGCTGCTGCTATCTCATTTTTAAAATCAGAAAGATCTTCTAAAGTAGCATATTGATTTGATAAAATCGGAGAGTTAAATGAAATAAGTGCACTTACGCTAAATTTATCATCCGGTAAAATCAAAATAGAAGAACCTGTCTCAGGATCTTTCACTTCTACTTTTTGTTTTACTATATAATAGTCTTTGTCCTCAGATTGTTCAACAACACCTGCTTTTTCTATTTTTTCAACATAAGGCATAGAGCTTCCGTCGAGGATAGGAAATTCGGGTGCATTCACCTGAATCAGACAGTTGTCAATCTCATAAGCATACAATGCAGCCATTGCGTGTTCAATTGTGCTTACAACAACATCTTTCTTACCAAGAACTGTTCCTCTTTGCGTATCGATTACGTTTTCTGCAACCGCATCAATAACAGGTTCTCCTTCGAGATCAATTCGTTGGATTCTGCAACCGTGATTATCTGCGGCAGGATTAAAAGTAACTGTAATATCAAGTCCGGTATGGAGACCCTTCCCTGAAAGGGAAAACGCCTCTTTTAAGGTCTTCTGTTTTGACATATTTATATTGTTTTCAATAGTTTATGTTGCACTTATTATTGTATTTTATTTTTAAGCTCATTCAGCTCTTTCTGTAAAGACTGAACTGTACGCATCAGATCTGGCAAACGCATAGCCGAAGCATGACCACGCATAAACACTGTCGACTTCGTTGCCGGATATCCTACCCAGGTCTCACCTGCCGGAACATTGCTCATCACACCTGACTGAGCTCCCAGTTTCACATTATCGCCAATCTGCAAATGACCTGCAATACCTACCTGTCCACCAAACATACAGTTATTACCAACCTTTGTTGAGCCGGCAATACCTACCTGAGCTGCGAAAACATTATTCTCACCCAAATCCACATTATGAGCAACCTGAATCAGATTATCCAGCTTTGTTCCTCTGCGAATATTGGTTGAACCCATAGTAGCACGGTCAATCGTTGTATTTGCACCAATTTCAACATTATCTTCAATGACAACATTTCCCACTTGCGGAATTTTAGTATATGTTCCGTCAGAAGGAGCAAATCCAAATCCGTCTGCTCCGATCACGGCACCGGGCTGCGCTGTAAAATTATCACCGATTACACATCCGTCCATAATTTTCACACCCACACCTACCGATACATTTTTACCAATTCGCACATTGTCTCCAATAAACGAATGAGCATCGATTCGTGCACCTTCTCCTATTTTTGTATTTTCTCCAATATAGGCGAACGGAGCGATATAAGCATTTTCTCCAACTTCGGCGGAAGATGCAATATAAGCCAGTGAGCTAACTCCGGTTTTTTTAGGCTTCACACTCTCAGCAAGCTGAAGGAGTTGAGCCAGTGAAGCGTAAGCATTCTCTACTTTAATCAAAGTTGTGCTCAACTCTTTAACCGGTTCAAAATCTTTATTCACCAAAACAATGCTTGATTTGGTAGTATATATGTAATCTTCG
>JBOFDD010000227.1:0-3218 GCA_051646645.1 Bacteroidales bacterium
GGCTTTACTGCAACAGAGGTGGCAGAGCGTATGCCTTTGCTCACCAGCGTGGCTATGCGGCTCGAAGTGAAGGACGGAGCTCGTGATTGTATGATTATTAATGACAGTTACAGTCTTGATCTTAGCTCTCTCGAAACAGCAGTGGATTTTATGGTCCGTCGCTCCGGGAATACGAAAAAGAAGCGTGTAATTGTCCTTTCAGATATATACCAGACAGGTCTGCTTCCGGTAGGCCTGTACAAGCAAGTATCCAAATTGCTGAAACGTAAGGGAATTGATCGTATGATCGGGGTTGGTCCTCAGATCACAGCTCATGCACCTCTCTTTGAAATTCCAGCTGAGTTTTACGATTCAACGGAAAGTTTTCTGCGTGCAGGCGCACACAACGGATTCTCTAATGAAGTTGTCCTGTTGAAAGGATCGAGAAGTTTCCGTTTTGAAGATATTTCAGATGCACTCGAGCTGAAAGTTCATGAGACAATTCTTGAGGTTAATCTCGAAGCCCTGGTTCATAATTTTAACTACTACAGACAAAAGCTTGAGCCAAAAACAAAAGTTGTCTGTATGGTCAAGGCTTTCGGCTACGGGGCGGGCTCTTATGAACTGGCAAAGACACTGCAGGAGCATCATTGCAACTACCTTGCAGTTGCACTTGCCGATGAAGGAGTCGAATTGCGCAGAGCGGATATTCATCTGCCGATTATAGTGATGAACCCCGAGCAAAGCAGTCTTCATACACTTTTTTCCAATCATCTTGAACCTGAGGTGTATAGTTTTAAGATCCTGAAAGAGCTTAAGGCAAAAGCAGATACTTACGGTATTACAGGTTATCCGATTCACCTGAAGATTGATACAGGGATGAAACGTCTCGGATTTACCGAATCAGAAATGGAAGAGCTGGCAGTCTTTCTGCAGGGGCAAACATCGCTGATGGTAAAATCTGTATTCTCGCATCTTGCCGGAAGCGAAGATCCGGCATTTGACGACTTTACATTGCAGCAAATTGAAACATTTCAGCGTTGTGCTCAACTAATAGAGAATTCAGTCGGACATAAGGTTATCAAACATATTCTCAATACCGGAGGGATAGAACGCTTTCCGCAATATCAGATGGATATGGTCCGACTTGGTATCGGATTATACGGAGTTTCCGCTTCTGAGAAAAATTCAAAACTGCTGACTGTCTCAACACTTAAATCAACCATCCTCCAGATTAAGGAAATTGAAGCGGATGAAACAGTTGGCTACGGTCGTAGAGGTCAGTTGAAAAAGAAAGCCCGTATTGCAACGGTGCCGGTAGGCTATGCCGATGGATTGAATCGTCGTTTGGGCAATGGAGTCGGAGCGCTTTATGTGAATGGTAAACCGGCGCCGGTAGTCGGGAATATTTGTATGGATCTTTGTATGATTGATATTACAGATATTGAGCATGTTGTAGAAGGCACACAGGTTATTGTGTTCGGGAAAGAACAACCCGTATCTGTGCTTGCAGCTCAAATCGGCACCATTCCATACGAAATTATTACATCCGTATCATCGCGGGTTAAACGTGTTTATTATATCTGATGCATTTTTCTTTCTTTCAGTTGATAAGAAATAATGTGTTTTTTTTACCTTTGTCGGTTGGAAGCTGTTTTGATTTTTTCAGGTATTATGATTAAGTCATTTATTCCGGCTTTTTATTATTGTCATTTAAAAATATAACTATATGTCAGAGCTTACAAATAAAGAAGAATCAGGAGAAAAAAGAAGCCTGAACTTCATCGAAGCAAGCATTGAAAAAGATCTAAGTGAGGGAAAGAATGAAGGCAGAGTACATACTCGTTTTCCCCCTGAACCGAATGGCTATTTGCATATCGGACATGCAAAGGCTATTTGTGTAGACTTTGGCATGGCCCAGCAATACGGAGGGAAATGTAACCTTCGCTTTGACGATACGAATCCTGTTAAAGAGGATGTTGAATACGTAGATTCAATTATGGAAGATATTCACTGGTTAGGTTTTGACTGGGAAGATCGCCTGTACTATACTTCTGATTATTTCCAGCAACTATATGATTTTGCAAAAGATCTGATCAGAAAGCGTCTTGCTTATGTTGATTTCCAGTCTGCTGAAGAGATCAGTAAACAAAAAGGAACACCAACTCAGGCAGGAGAGGTTAGTCCGTATTTCGAAAAATATTCAGTAGAAGAGAATCTGGATCTTTTCGAAAGAATGAATGCCGGTGAATTCGAAGAAGGAGCATGTGTACTTCGTGCACGCATCGATATGGCTTCACCAAATATGCATATGCGTGATCCGATTATTTATCGTATCATCAAGCATCCTCACCATCGTACAGGTGATAAATGGAATGTTTATCCAATGTATGACTTTGCTCATGGTCAGTCTGACTATTTCGAAGGGATTACACACTCTATTTGTACACTTGAATTCGAAGTGCACCGTCCGCTTTATGACTGGTTTATTGATCAGCTGAAAGAGGGCGCTTATCGTCCGCGTCAGATCGAGTTTAACCGTCTGAACCTTACTTATACAGTAATGAGCAAACGTAAACTTCTTCAACTTGTTCAGGAAGGACTTGTAGCAGGATGGGATGATCCCCGTATGCCTACAATCTGTGGTCTGCGCCGCAGGGGATATACACCTGAAGCAGTTCGCGGATTTATCGATCGTATCGGATACACTAAGTTTGACGGTATTATTGATGTTTCGTTACTTGAACACAGCGTTCGCGAAGATTTGAACAAGACAGCAACACGTGTGAATGCAGTTCTTGACCCGGTTAAGCTTGTAATCACTAACTATCCTGAAGACCAGGAAGAGATGCTTGCTATGCCTAACAATCCGGAGCAGGAAGAAGCAGGAGAGCACGAAATGCCGTTTACACGCGAATTGTATATTGAACGTGATGACTTTATGGAGAACCCTCCTAAGAAGTTCTTCCGTATGACTCCGGGTCAGGAAGTGCGTCTGAAAGGTGCATATATCGTTAAGTGTACAGGTTGTGTAAAAGACGCTGAAGGTAATCTTACTGAAATTCATTGCGAATACGATCCGCAAACGAAGAGTGGTATGCCTGAAAGTAACCGTAAAGTAAAAGGTACACTTCACTGGGTATCAGCTAAACATGCAATTGATGCAGAAGTACGTCTGTATGATCGTCTGTTTGTTGCTGAGGATCTGAACGAAGAAAAAGATAAAGATTTCCGTGATC
>JBOFDD010000228.1:0-4425 GCA_051646645.1 Bacteroidales bacterium
GCGCGGCGACATGTTCAATTGGCAAACACTTATCCGTCCGGCTTACTTTGTTCCAGAAAGTAAAATGATCGACTCTTTGCTGGAAGATTTTCAGAAAAGAAAGATACATATGGCTATCGTTGTTGATGAGTACGGTGGAACTGCCGGACTTGCAACAATGGAAGATGTGCTTGAAGAGATTGTAGGCGATATCAGTGACGAGTACGACGAAGAAGACAAGCAGTTTACACGAATAGACGCAAACACCTTTGAGTTTGAAGGTAAAATCCTGCTTAATGATTTCTTCAAAGTAACCGATATTGATGCTGAAGAATTTGAAGCTGTTGTAGGAGAAGCCGACACGCTTGCCGGACTACTGCTTGAAATAAAAGGAGATTTCCCTGCAAGAAGAGAAATTATTACACACGCAGGCCATCGTTTCCAGGTACTGGAAATGGACAAACACCGTATCCTGCGTATTAAATTCATAAAGAAATCAGAATAATATGCCTGTTATTCGTAACTACAAAACAGAGGAATACGAATGGGCTATATGGAAAATTGAAGAGAGCGAAGAGGAACTTATCTCTTTGCTCTCTTTTTCCCAAGAAACCATCGATCAAGCACTCAGCTTCACTTCTGCTGTACGCAGAAAAGAGTTTCTGGCCGTACGTGCACTTCTGTATACATTATTAAATGAACTACCCGTGATTGTGTATAACGAACACGGGAAACCCTTTTTGCAGAATAGCCTCTCCATATCTATATCGCACACAAAATGCAAGTATGCTGCTGTATTAATCTCACGAAACACGCGTTGTGGCATTGATATTGAGCTTAAGAACGATCGTGTACGCAAAGTCGTTTCACGCTTTATCTCAGCTTCTGAAGCTGTATTTCTTAGCTCCGATAACACCGTGTGTCTGGATCAGCTATTAATTATCTGGTCAGCTAAAGAGACTCTTTTTAAATCGATAGAAGAGCCTGAAATAAATTTCCTTACTCAGCTAAGAACCGATCCTTTCATCCCTCAGCAGGGTACGGGCACTTTCAATGCCTCAGAATGCAAGTCTTCTGACAGATGGAGTGGAACCATCCACTATCTTCTTGAGAAAGATTTTGTTATGACCTGGTTATGATACCACAATAGACAATATCAGGAAAAACACTTCAACCTCCGATCTTTCCGTTTCGATCACTAATCTTTCCGCTTGAGCAATATTCTCATTTAACTTTTCAGTTATAACTCCTTTCTTTGAGCAACTAAAAGAGAAAAAAAGAAATGAGAAAGTTTTTGATTCCTATTTGTTTTGTGCTGGCATTCTCATCATGCAGCAATAAAAAAGAAAAGAATAACACAAAAGAATTCTTTATTACAGGGGCCATTGCTCAATCAGGCACTCAGAATAATTCAGAAGAGGTCGCTTTCATTACTAAACCATTCCGGACATCCGAGCTTTCATTTCGCGTAGGAGGTCCGGTAAAAGAGATGAATCGCTATTCGGGTGACTTTATCCGTAAAGGCGAAGTTATTGCCCGCATTGATTCACGAGACTTCAAAATCCGCAAGGAGAAAGCTTATGCCTCATTCCTTCAGGCCGAAGCAGAATTCAAACGTCAGAAAAGCCTGTTTGAACAGGGTAATATATCTGCAAGCAGCTTCGAAAAAGCAAATGCAAACTTTCTGATTGCAAAATCAAACTTCGAAACTGCCGAGAATGAATTAACAGACACGGAACTAAAAGCTCCGTTTGACGGATATATACAGGAAGTTATGATTGAGGCTCATCAGGACGTCAGAGCCTCTCAGCCGGCATTCCGTTTCATTGACATGGATCAGCTTAAGATCGAAGCAAACGTATCTCAGCAGGTTGCAAATCAGTATACTGACGAGGCAAATATCAAAGTTGCTTTCGACATGAATCCGAGTGAACTTATTGATGCTAAAATCATCAGCATATCAAAAAGCACGACAAAGAACAACCTGTCTTACCTTCTTACCGCATCGGTTGAGAACAAAGATCATCGTCTGTCGGGTGGTTCATCAGGAATCATACACCTCAACAAAGCAAGTAAAGATAACAATACAGTTACTCTTCCGGTTAATACAATCGTCAATACACCTTCAAACGGCTCATTCGTATGGGTATATGACAAGGATAATAAACGTGTAAACAAACGGAAAGTATCTACCGGCAAACTCCTACCGGGCGGAAACATGGAAATCCGTTCAGGAGTAACCGCAGGCGAAACCGTGGCTGCAAGCGGAACATCTCTGCTTTATGACAACAGAAGTGTAACTCTTAAAATGTAAGGAATGAAGATTATCAAATATTTTCTGCAAAACAGAGCATTCACATTACTTCTGCTTGCATTCATAATCATCGGGGGGATCTTCTCCTACATGAAAATGGGGAAACTGGAAGATGCTCCGTTTACAATCAAACAAGCACTTGTTCTGACTACTTACCCGGGGGCTACACCCGAAGAGGTACAGACACAGGTTACAGATATCCTTGAGGAGTCCATACAATCATTGGGCGAGCTTTACTATCTGAAAACAGAGAACAGAACGGGGCTGTCTAAAATCACCGTTTACGTAAAGAAAGAGATTCGCGCAGCAGAAATGCAGCAACTCTGGGATAAGCTTCGCCGCAAGGTAAGTGATGTACAAAGCAAGCTTCCTGCGGGTGCAGGTCCTTCGGTGGTTAACGACGACTTCGGCGATGTGCTTGGTGTATTTTATTCGATCAGCAGCGAAAACTACAGCTACAGACAATTAGAGGACAAAGCTAAAGAGCTCAAGAAAATACTACTCAATGTCAAGGATGTCGCAAAAGTAGAACTATACGGCATTCAGGCTCCGACAATTGACATAAAGATCAATCCGTCGGTAATGGTTCAAAGTGGTCTTACCACACAGGATATCGCATATGCCTTTGAGAAGCAAAACAAAATTGTTGACGCAGGAGGTATCGAAACCGCTACGATGCGTTTGCGTATTGAGCCAACCGGTAGTTTCAGCAATCTTGAAGAAATAGCGAATCTGACCATTGTATCCAAGTCCGGTGAGTACTTCAAGCTATCGGAAATTGCCGATATCACGGAATCCTATGCCAAACCCACACGTAATCTGATGCGGGTGAATAATAAACCTGCAGTAGGTATTGCTGTTTCAACCGTACCTACGGGTAATGTTGTCGACATGGCTGCATTGGTTAAAACGGAAATAGAAGATTACAAAACAAAACTGCCTCAAGGCATAACCATATCCAATATCTACGATCAGGGGTATGAATCGCAGGTAGCTAACGATGGTTTTATTTTAAACCTGATTATTTCGGTGATCACAGTTGTTGCTATACTCCTGTTCTTTATCGGTTTCAAAAACGGTATTCTTGTTGGTAGCGGTCTGATATTCTCTATCCTCGGAACGCTTATCTATATGTATGCAAACGGGATTGCCCTGCAAAGAATGTCTCTTGCTGCAATTATTATTGCCATGGGTATGTTGGTGGACAATGCTATTGTTGTTACCGACTCTGCTCTTATCAATATGCAGAAAGGTATGCGAAAGCGTGTTGCCATTATGCAGGCAGCTACATCTACAGCTATCCCGCTGCTGGCTGCTACAATGATTGCCATTCTCACGTTCTGGCCCGTATATATGTCGCCACACGTATCGGGAGAGCTACTTTCATCGTTATTTATCGTACTGGCAGTTTCGCTATTCCTGAGCTGGGTATTTGCACTTATACAAACTCCATTCTGTATTGAAATGTTTGTACGCAGACCTCGACCGGAGGAAGTAAAGAGCGAGATGTTTAACACGCCGGTTTACAACAAATTCAGAGCGCTGCTGAGATGGATCATCAAGCACAAAATAGCAATGACAGGTAGCTGTATCGTTCTGCTTGGGTTATCAATTGCCAGCTTTAAGTTTATCCCGAAAGTATTCTTACCTCAGCTGGATAAACAGTACTTCTCAATTGATATGTGGACTCCGGAAGGAACACGTATTGAGCATACTGATGAAATCACGCAATCTATCGTTGCTTATATGGAAAACTCAGGTATCGAAGCCGATGTTTCGGCTTACGTAGGACAAACGCCTCCGCGTTATTACCTGGGTAATTCGAATTTCGGACCTCAGCCAAACTTTGCTCAGTTGCTGATTAAAACACCGGATACAAAGAAATCAAGAGCGCTTCAGGCTATGTTAAAAGACTCGCTTGCCTATAATTTCCCGGATCTGTTTATCAAAGTAAACAAATTTGAGATGGGAACACTACCGCAAGCACTCATAGAAGCCCGTTTTCTGGGTCCCGATGCTCAGGTTCTTGACTCATTAACCGAGAAGGCACTGGCTATCATGCGAGCTAATCCGAAAGTCATTGATGCACGGAATGAGTGGGAAGGACAAAAGCTAACCATTGAGCCGGTATT
>JBOFDD010000229.1:0-6723 GCA_051646645.1 Bacteroidales bacterium
GTAATCGTTTCCATAAACTTCGGCTTGAACGTATAACCGAAGCGAATGTTATTCACAAAGTAAGGATCTATCGAACGGTCAGCCGAGGATGTATTATCCATATACTGACGACCGACAAACGACGAGTTAAATGCTGCACTAAACCCTTTGTAGCCAAAGCTGAATATGCTGTTAGCTATTACATTAGGAGAAAAAGCAATATTGGTTTTGTCGTAATGCTTTGTGATCTGCTCACCAGTATCCCAGTCGTCAACAAACTCCGTAAAGTTCTTAATTTTATTCTGACTAAGCGTCACGTTTCCTTCCCAGTTCAACCAGTTCGTAATACGTACACCTCCCATCAGTTCGATACCCGTACGGTAACTGTCTTTGATATTTGATGTCAGGGCTTCGCCGATTTCACTGATTTTACCAGTCAGAATCAGCTGATTATTGTAATCCATAAAATACAGATTCGCTCCAACATGAAAACGGTCGGTACGGAACTCGTATCCCGCCTCATAGTCGTAAAGCGTTTCGTAAGTCGGACGTTCGTTTTCGGCTGCTTCGGTAAAGTTGTTCCGGTTCGGTTCACGATTTGCAATAGAGAATGAAACGAATGCGTTATGATTCTTCGCAAAAGCATAGTTCAGACCTAATTTCGGATTGAAGAAGTTATAGTTTTTGTGAATATCCAGCATGCCGGCTTTATCATCTTCACCTTTCATACGGTAATCAATACCGCGGTACTGCAAATCGACATATCCGTTAAGTCCTTTTGTCAGCATAACATTTAGCTTGGCAAATGCATTATAGTCAAGTTTATCACCATTGCTGCGGTAATACTCATGATCGGGATCCAGATTCATGATGTTTTTTACCCAGATCACTTTCCCATAGTGAGACCCATCGTATTTGTTGGCTGCCGCACCTAAAGTAAGATGCCAGTTATCCTTGCGGTAGTTCGCACTGTAAACTGCCCCATAGAAGTGGTTGTCAAGCCATTTCTGACGAACAAGGTCTGATCGCTTGATTTCATTTCCATTTTTGTCCGTAAAAGCAGGAAGTTTATACGATCCGAACTTTGAGTTTGGCTTGTAATCTTCGTAATACCCTTTACCACGTGTATAATGGAGTGTAGCATTCATATTCCAGTAGTCACCAACGCGCTGTGTAGCCATCAGGTGATAATGCTGTTGCTGATAATTGTCCGTCTGGTTATCGTAAAAACGAGTTACACCGTTTTCATCCGTATACATACCACATGAATTGAACGTGCGGTCAGTCTTCAGTTTATCAGAAGAAACTCCGTTCCACGACTGATACGTTTTTTCCTTGCTCCCGAAAGTCTGAAACTTAATCATAGTATTGTCGCCATAATAAGCTCCCGAAGCAAAATAAGAGTTCATATTAGCCGAAGCACGGTCGATAAATCCGTCACTCTGAATGTGCGAAGCACGTGCATCGAAAACGAACTTATTTTTCAGCAGTCCGGTACTTACTTTCCCTGTCGTTTTGAAAGTACCGAAAGAACCTCCTGCCGTAGAAACCTCAGCATAAGGTTTGTAAGACATACCCTGAGTCTGCATAGCAATTGTTGCACCAAATGAAGCCGCTCCGTTTGTAGAAGTCCCTACCCCACGCTGAATCTGTACATTCTCAACAGAAGAAGCGAAGTCGGGCATATTTACCCAGAATACGGTGTGCGATTCGGAATCATTCATCGGAACACCGTTCACCGTAATATTAATACGGTTTGCATCCGTACCACGAACGCGAAAACCGGTATAACCGATCCCTGTTCCGGCATCAGACGTTACAATAACCGATGGAGTCTGTGAAATAAGATAAGGCACATCCTGTCCGAAATTTCGTTCAGCAATCTGTTCTTTCGAAAAGTTGGTATAGGCTACCGGAGTACCTTTCATTGCTTTTGTAGCAGTTACCACAACTTCATCAAGAGCTACGTTATTTGAAAATCGGGAAGTGTCGCGTTTTGCGACACCCTGTTGCGCATAGCTAAGGGAATGTCCTGCAAATAGTGCAGAAATAAATAGTAAAACCTTTTTCATTATGTACAAGGTTGAGTGGTTTCAATATCAGTATAACTACCAATCCGGTGCAAACAGACACAGATTTATATTGAAACCGGTTAAACATAAGTGGATGAAAAAGGGAGAGCAAAAAAGGAGAGGATATGTGTGCGCACCGTCAGACGGTCACACGTGTGACTTATTCCCTACGCCGGCATTATCCGGACAGGTTCAAAGGGTATATTCTCAGCCTTTACACCACCTGGTGAAAAAGCACCCCCAAATTTCCGGATGCAAAGTAACAAACAGTTCCTGACTTAATCAAATATTCATAAACAAAGAATAGAAAAAAGGAGTTTTTCGAAACCCTTTATTGAAATATTTTATCTTTGCTAAAAATACGAAAGTTAAGGTAAAATATGAGATCGAAACGCGATTTATTAAAGTCATTTTCAGAAAAATGGTTTGGATTTTTCATCAGTCTCATCCGGATTCTTTTTCTCGGCAAGAAGGATATACCGACTCCGGAACGAAACAGCGAGAATGATTCAATTATTATTTTCGGCAACGGCCCCTCATTTAAAAATATGATTGAGGATCATGCCGACTTCTGGGTTGACAAATCCCGGTTAATGGTAAACTTCAGTGCCTGTTCAAACTATTTTGAAGTAGTAAAACCGGATTACTATCTGGTTGCTGATCCGGTATTCTGGTTGCATAAAGATAAAGAAGAAAAATTGTTTCACGCATTGATCAGTAAAACCGACTGGGACCTGATATTGTTTATGCCTGCTGATGCCTTTAAATCCAAAAACTGGCAAAACTTAGTCAGAAAGAACAAACACATACGGGTGTTTCCACACAATACGATTCCGGTTGAAGGTCCGGACTGGTTTTGCAGCTGGGCTTTCCGTAAAGGGTTAGGCGTACCGCGTCCGCACAATGTGTTAATACCCGCATTAATGACAGCTCTGCGCATGGGATTCAAAAATATCTATCTTTCAGGAGCTGAACATTCCTGGATTCACGATATCGGGATTTCGGACGATAACCGGGTGATTATGAATTTCACCCATTTCTATGATAATGGAAAGAGTGATAAAACGGATAAGACACAATATGCATCTTACCCGCTCTATCAGATATTATATCATCAATATATAATCTTTAAAATGTACCGCGTTATCGAAGACGTTTCGAAGAGATGGAATTCGAAGATATATAATACAACGCCAGGTTCATTCATCGATGCTTTCGAAAGATATGCATTGAATAAAAAATAGTAACCGATATGTTTCAATTAGATCAGTTTATTGCGGGATATGTAACCAAACGTGCCCAAAGCATGTTTATGGAAGATATTAACAGCAACAGAGAAACGCTAAGTTCTGAAATCAAAGATAAAAGTGTGCTGGTTATCGGTGGAGCCGGTACTATAGGCAGCTCATTTATACGGGCTTTACTACCGTTCAGACCTAAAAGTCTGATTGTTGTTGATATCAATGAAAACGGACTTGCTGAGCTAACCCGTGATTTACGCTGCGACGAAACACTGCCCGTTCCGGATGACTTTGTAACTTATCCGATGAGCTATGCCGATCCGGTTTTCACGAAGATGTTCATCAAACGCGGTGGTTTTGATATCGTTGCCAACTTCTCTGCTCATAAACATGTGAGAAGCGAGAAGGATCGTTATTCGGTAGAAGCACTACTTGAAAATAATGTGATCAGAGCTCGTAAACTGCTGGATCTGATGATCAGCTATCCACCAAAACACTTCTTCTGCGTTTCAACAGATAAAGCTGCCAATCCGGTGAATATCATGGGAGGTAGTAAGAAAATCATGGAAGAGATGATTATGTCTTACTCTCAGCTTTACCCGATCACGACCGCCCGCTTTGCCAATGTTGCATTCTCAAACGGATCGTTGCCCGCAGCTTTTCTTGAAAGAATAAATAAGCTTCAGCCCTTGTCGGCACCTTCGGATATTAAGCGTTATTTTGTTTCGCCGGAAGAGAGCGGACAAATTTGCCTCCTTGCCTGTATATTAGGCAAAAGCGGACAAGTCTATTTTCCGAAACTGGAAAAGAAACAAGAGATGTCGTTTGGAGAAATCGCAGTCAATCTGCTGAAAGAGCTGCATTACACACCTCTTTTGTGTAAGTCGGACGATGAAGCTTTTCAGGCAATAGCGGCTTTGAAAGACGGAAGTAAAGATTATCCGGTTATCCTGTCATCCAGCGACACTTCTGGTGAAAAGCCTTATGAGGAGTTCTACACTCCGGGTGAACAAGTAGATCTGATAACTTACAGCGCTTTGGGTGTTGTCACGAATCTGAAACCAAAGTCAATGACTGAGATTGATCTGTTGTTTCAGAAACTACAGACCATATTCGACTCTGAAGAAGCAACAAAAGCTGATATTGTAACTGCAATGAAGGAGTTCCTTATCAATTTCGACCATATCGAAAAAGGGAAATCCTTAGATTCTAAAATGTAAATGCTTATGTATAGTTCAGAAATATCCTATATACGTGATTTATTCCAATCGGAAGAATTCATTCCTTTACATGCTCCTCATTTTGGAGGTAATGAGAAATTATACCTGAATGAATGCATCGATTCTACCTTCGTTTCAAGCGTTGGTAAGTTTGTTGATAAGTTTGAAGAGGTCGTTGCGGCTTATACAGGTGCGACCAAAGCTGTTGTCTGTGTGAACGGTACAAATGCATTGCATCTGGCTTTGGTTCTGACCGGAGTTGAAAGAGAGGATGAAATTATTACTCAGGCTCTTACATTTATTGCAACGGCAAATGCCATTTCCTATTGCGGGGCGCATCCGGTCTTTCTTGATGTGGATAAAGATACGATGGGACTGTCACCGGCAGCTGTTGATAAATGGTTAACAGCACATGCTGAAATAAAAAATAATCAATGCTACAATAAGGTATCCGGACGACGGATTAAGGCTGTTGTTCCTATGCATACATTCGGACATCCGGTGCATCTGGATGAACTGGTTGCCGTGTGCGGGAAATGGCATTTAGATCTGATCGAGGATGCTGCTGAAAGTTTAGGCAGCTATTACAAAGGACAACATACGGGTACATTCGGTAAAATAGGCGTTTTGAGCTTTAACGGTAACAAAACGATCACAACCGGAGGCGGTGGTATGTTGTTATTTAAAGATGAAGAGCTTGCAAAACAGGCAAAACATCTGACTACTCAGGCAAAAGTACCGCATGCGTGGGAGTTTGTTCACGATCATATCGGATACAACTACCGTATGCCAAATATAAATGCAGCTTTAGGCTGCGCTCAGATGGAACAGCTTGATGCAATTCTGGCTGACAAAAGAGAAACGGCCGAATCGTATCGCCGTTACTTTGAGGACAAAGAAATTCGTTTCTTCTGCGAACCTGAAGGTTGCAGATCAAATTACTGGCTGAATGCGCTTGTTCTTCCGGACAAAGCGGCTCAGGTGGCTTTTCTGGAACAGACCAATGCCGATGGTGTTATGACAAGACCAATCTGGGAGCTGATGAACAGACTCCCTATGTTTGTTAATTGTCAGACCGACAGCTTAGAGAATACAATCTGGTTTGCAGACAGAGTAGTAAATATACCAAGTAGCGTCAGAATTTTATGAAACAGAAAATTGCGTTAATAGGAGGCGGAGGTCATTGCAAATCCTGCATTGATGTAATAGAATCGTCGGATAAGTATGAAATAGTTGCGATACTGGATCATCCTGATCTGCTGGATCAACCCGTTCTGGATTATGTAATCAGCGGGTCTGATGATGCTATCGCTCTTCTTCCGCAAAATACGCAATGTCTGGTTACAGTTGGTCAGCTCAGTACGGCTACATTACGAAAACGGCTTTTCAATCTGATTATTCAATCGGGATTAACACCGGCAACGATCGTGTCACCAAATGCGACCGTATCAAAATATGCACAGACGGGTGAGGGAACCATTATTCACCACTCGGCGGTAGTAAATGCCGATGCAAATATTGGCATGAATTGTATCATAAATACATTTGCGCTGATTGAACATGACGTACGTATTGGTGATCACACGCACATCTCAACCGGAGCACGAATCAATGGAGGCGTTTCGGTCGGAGAGGCTTGTTTCGTAGGAAGCGGGGCTATACTCGTTCAGGGTATTACGATCACGGACGAAGTGATTATCGGAGCGGGAAGTGTTGTTACGGGGTCTATAACCGAACCGGGAATTTATTATGGCAATCCTGCCAAAAAGAGAGATACAAAGAATGAACAGAACAATCATCATAGCTGAAGCCGGGGTTAACCACAACGGTTCTCTGGACCTGGCTAAGCAACTTGTTGAAAAGGCTGCCGAAGCCGGAGCTGATTATGTAAAGTTCCAGACTTTTAAGACTGAAAATCTGGTTACAGTTCATGCTGTAAAAGCGGATTATCAGATTCATAACACGGGAAATAATGATTCGCAGTTCGCCATGCTGAAAAAGCTAGAACTGAGCGAAGCGGATCATTATGCTTTAATGGAGCATTGCAAACTACATCATATAAAATTTATATCCACACCTTTCGATATAGAGAGTATTGACTTTCTTGCCGGAATGGGTATGGATTTCTTTAAAATACCCTCGGGAGAAATAACAAACTACCCTTATCTGAGACATATTGCGCAGAAGGGAATGCCTGTTGTTCTTTCAAGT
>JBOFDD010000230.1:0-3624 GCA_051646645.1 Bacteroidales bacterium
ATATATCAAACGTCTGAATGATTTGGAACAACTTGCACTTTCTTATCCTGGAGTAATTAAGACTTACGCTATCCAGGCGGGCCGTGAGCTTCGTGTGATTGTTGGTGCAGAGAAAATCGACGATAAAGAAACAGAACAACTATCAGGCGAAATCGCTAAACGTATTCAAGACGAAATGACTTATCCTGGTCAGGTTAAGATTACAGTTATCCGCGAAACTCGTGCTGTTAGTTTTGCAAAATAAGAGATCCTTTACTGAAGGGGTTGTCCGCTACAATACGGACAGCCCCTTTTTCTTTAAATCTATACGATTTTATAAAAAACAGAAGCAAAAAAAGTGCACGAAACGATGGTATATCGGGATTTTTATTACTTTTGTATCACATATCAAATCTAAGGGGCTGTTTGGTTTTGACAGCGAGTAGAAAAGGTATGTAAGCATGCAGAGCGTCGTAGCCTGGCTCTATAATCTCAGACTTCACAATTTAACTGGCGAAAATAACTACGCTCTTGCTGCTTAATCGAATCATAGTAGATTAGCTTAATCCGGTCACTAGGTGATCAGACAAGACATCACCCGATTGCTGTTTTTCCGAAGCGTTTCGATATGGTGGTGCAAGAAAATCGGGAATAGTAGAGCAGGAGCTTCGACTGTTCTATGAAATTAAGAAGTTAAGGATTCGGGTTGATTGCTTCGATCGTACCCCGGTCTCGAAAATATAAGTCGAAGATAAGCATGTAGAAAGCATATTATTTCCTTGTTTGGACGAGGGTTCGACTCCCTCCAGCTCCACAAAAACAAAGCGGGTGTAATCAGTCAATTCTGATTACACCCGCTTTGTTTTTCTATATACTACAGAATGCTGTAGAATAACGGAGATAAAAGTGCCGTAATAACACCTGTAACACCGATCGCCAATCCGCTTATAGCTCCTTCAAGTGACCCAATCTCCATGGCTTTCATTGTTCCTATAGCATGAGCAGACGATCCAAGGGCTAATCCTTTTGCAATACGGTCCTTTATGCCCAGTATGCGGAATAAGGGCACAGCTATGATGTTTCCGATGATACCGGTGATAATAACAGATACAGCAGTAAGTGCCTCTATGCCGCCCATCTGCTTGCTCAGACTAAGCGCAATAGGAGTGGTTACCGATTTCGGTATAAGGGACGTAATTACAGCGATGTCAGTACCTAAGAAACGGCAGATAAGAACGATTGTAGCGATGCTGATAAATGACCCTATTGAAATCGATATAAGAATAGATTTCAGGTTTGCTTTGATCGTATCTATCTGCTCGTAGAGCATAAAGCCCAGAGCGACGACAGTAGGACCAAGGAAAAACTGAATCATTTTTAGTGCCGTTGTTAAACGTAGGATAATCGATATCAAAAAGGTAAAGAACGGGGATGATCACAATCATGCTTATAAGCAGTGGATTGAATAAGGCAATCTTTGTTCTTACAAATATATATTTCCCTATAAAAAATGCGCCTACGCACAATAGAAGCATTGCTATTTCAGATGTAAAGAGTGTTCTCATAAGATTCTTATTTGTTTGCTTTTTTTGAAGCTTGCTTTGCAAACCATTCCTGAAGTTTCGCCACAATCGTTATTACGATGACCGTGCTTAAAATAATGGACAGGAGAATAGCAAGCCAGTTGGCTTTAATTGTTTCGAATGAGACCATAAGGCCTACGGCTGACGGGACAAAAAATAGTGCCATATTGCGGGTAAGTGCTTCGGCTGTGTCTTTTATCCAGTGGGGATCAATGATTTTGAAAAGTAATGCTAAGAATAGAAAAAACATACCGAAGATGCTCCCCGGCAGAATTCCGTTTGTGAAATAATTGGCTGCTTCACCCAGAAAAAGGAAAAGGGTGATAAGAAAAATACCTCTGATCATAATTTATATTTCATTGGTTGAAAAATAGAGTCAGCTACTAAACAGTAAAAACAAAAAAGAGTTTGGCAAAACCAAACTCTTTTTTGTTTTTTATAGAAAGTTATTTAAGACCGTTTTCAATTAACAGCTCGTTCATCTCTTTCTGAAGTTTCTGAGATTCTTCTCTTGCTGCTTCAGCAAAGCGCTCTGTAGAGTCTGCATAGATAATTTGTCTTGAGCTGTTTACAAGTAAACCGCAAGTTGAATTGATACCGTATTTTACTACTTCCTGAAGACTTCCTCCCTGTGCACCTACACCGGGAACTAAAAGGAAATGGTTTGGAGCATATTTACGGATGTCTTCGAACATTTGTCCCTGAGTTGCTCCTACAACATACATCATCTGATCTTCTGTAGCCCAGTTCTGAGTAGTTTTAAGCACTTTTTCGAACAAGCGTTCTCCGTTAGCATCTTCCATAAACTGGAAGTCTTTAGACCCTTTGTTTGATGTTAGAGCTAAAACAATAACCCATTTTTCCGGATAGATCAGGAATGGTTTAACGCTGTCTTCTCCCATATAAGGAGCAACTGTAACAGAGTCAATATCCAGATGATCGAAAAAGCTGCGAGCATACATCTCAGATGTATTACCGATATCACCTCTTTTCGCATCAGCAATAATAAACTGATCGGGATAGTTTTCTTTAATATACTTCACTGTTTTCTCAAAAGCAATCCAACCCTGTACACCTAAGCTTTCGTAGAACGCAAGGTTTGGTTTGTAAGCAACGCACAGATCAGCTGTTGCATCAATGATTGCTTTGTTAAAAGCAAAGATCGGATCTTCCTCATTCAACAAATGTTGAGGGATTTTTTTTACGTCTGTATCCAGTCCTACACAAAGAAAACTTCCTTTTTTGCGGATGTTTTCGAAAAGTTGTTGTTTCGTCATGTCAATATATCTAATAAAAATCAGGTATGCTCAATGTATGTGTTTTCAGCGCTTAAGAAGCTTTCATCGAAATCAATCGAAATAACTATAGTATTATAGCTCGCTTTCTTTAAGTCTTTCAGCGTTTTCTGCAACTGTAAGCTGGTCGATAACGTTCTGAATTTCTCCGTCCATCACTGCCGACAGATTATAAAGAGTCAGATTGATACGGTGATCGGTAACACGTCCTTGCGGATAATTGTATGTACGAATTTTAGCTGAACGGTCTCCGGTCGAAACCATCGTTTTACGTTTTGATGAAATCTCATCCAGCCACTTCTGGTATTCGATGTTGTAGATACGCGAACGAAGCTCGGTTAAAGCTTTCGCTTTATTCTTAAGCTGCGATTTTTCGTCCTGACACTGAACAGCAATACCTGTAGGAATGTGGACCACACGTACAGCTGAATAAGTTGTATTTACCGACTGTCCACCGTTACCCGACGCACAGAACGTATCGATACGGATATCCGAATCTTTGATGTCAACATCAACTTCGTCAGCTTCAGGAAGTACAGCTACCGTTGCTGCAGAAGTGTGAACACGTCCCTGAGTTTCCGTTTGCGGTACACGCTGTACACGGTGTACTCCCGATTCGTATTTAAGAACACCGTAAACGCCTTCGCCGCTTACCGTAAAGATGATCTCTTTGTATCCGCCGCTTGTGCCTTCGCTCACACTGGTAACTTCCGTTCTCCAGCCTTTCATCTCGCAGTATTTGGTATACATGCGGAATAAGTCTCCTG
>JBOFDD010000231.1:0-7745 GCA_051646645.1 Bacteroidales bacterium
GAGTAAGGCAGAATCACCACCAATGCAGACTTTATTTGATTAATCCACCTTGATTTTAAAAAAAATAGTCAGAACAACCATTTTATAGGCTGTTCTGACCGGTTTTTTATGCTTTTATGTTTTTAGCGGACAGCAATAATAATAATAATTACAATTCTAAAAGGAATATACCGGCTAATATATTGTATAATAGTTTTTAATGATGCTATTAAATATTTCTATAGAGAAGGGAAAGGGATTGGGATATTGTTTTTTAGCGGTTGTGTGTATATGAATCAGGCAGAAATATCCCGGAGTCCGATTTAATAAGGAGTGTAAAAATAAACCGGGTCCTGACAGAATAGATATCTGCCGGGACCCGGTAATGTTATTTATCTTCAGTTTTCTTTACTAGATTGAACTTCAAAGCTCCTTCTTCCATGTCGACAAGGATTTTGTCTCCTTCATGCATATCAGAAGCAAGGATAAGTTCAGCCATACCATCTTCGAGGTATTTTTGAATAGCCCTTTTTAATGGTCGTGCACCAAATTGAACGTCGTATCCTTCTTTGGCAATAAAGACTTTGGCTTCCTGCGAAATCTCTAACGTGTATCCCAGATCTTTAATCCGTTTGTAGAATGATTTCAGCTCAAGATCAATTATTCTCAGGATAGATTCTTCGTTTAGCTGATCAAACATAATGATATCGTCAATACGATTGATAAACTCAGGAGCGAAGGCTCTGTTTAGAGCTTTCTGGATAACACCACGTGAGAATTCTTTTGCAGACTTGTCGTTTGGCGTGGTAAATCCTACACCTTTGCCAAAGTCTTTCAATTGTCTTGTTCCAATATTGGATGTCATAATAAGAACCGTGTTCTTAAAATCAACCTGACGGCCTAAACTATCAGTAAGACGACCTTCGTCGAACACCTGAAGGAGCAGGTTAAATACATCCGGATGCGCTTTTTCGATTTCATCTAAAAGGACAACGGAGTAAGGTTTGCGACGTACTTTCTCAGTAATCTGTCCGCCTTCTTCATACCCGACATAACCCGGAGGTGCTCCGATAAGTCGGGATACGGAGAATTTCTCCATGTATTCACTCATGTCAATACGAATCAAAGAATCGGCAGAATCAAACAGGTACTCAGCAAGTTTCTTAGCCAGGTGCGTTTTACCTACACCGGTAGGGCCCAGGAACATGAAAGTTCCGATCGGACGATTCGGGTCTTTTAACCCGATACGACTTCTTTTTATTGCTTTTACAAGAGTTTCTACAGCTTCATTCTGACCGATAACAGCACCTTGTAAAGAGTCTTTCATCTTAATAAGCTTGCTGGTTTCGTTATCGGCAACTTTCTGTACAGGTATTCCGGTCATCAAAGCTACAACATCGGCAATATTGTTTTCATCAACAACCTGTCTGTTTTTGTCGAGCTCCTCTTCCCATGCCTTTTTCTCTTTTTCTAGTTCGGATAAAGCCTGCTTTTCTTTATCTCTGAAATCGGCAGCCAATTCGAAGTTTTGAGCAACAACCGCATTGTTTTTCTCTTTTCTGATTGCTTCGATATTCTGTTCAATATCCGTAATCGTTTTTGGAACAACAATATTAGTGATATGAGCTCTTGCTCCGGCTTCGTCCATTGCATCAATGGCTTTGTCCGGGAAGTGGCGGTCGCTGATATATCGTTCGGCTAAAGTAACACAAGCCTGTATTGCTTCGTCAGTATATTTCACATTGTGATGGTCTTCATAACGCTCCTTGATATTATTCAGGATTGTCAGTGTCTCTTCTGCTGTAGTAGGAGGAACAATAATCTTTTGAAAACGTCTCTCCAAAGCACCATCTTTCTCGATATTCTTACGGTATTCGTCAAGAGTAGTTGCACCAATACATTGCACTTCTCCTCTTGCAAGTGCAGGTTTTAGAATATTTGCAGCGTCAAGTGAACCTCCGCCTCCTCCTGCTCCGACAATGGTGTGCAGCTCATCAATAAACAGAATGATGTCCGGATTTTCCTTTAATTCATTCAGAATTGATTTCAGACGTTCCTCGAATTGTCCGCGGTATTTAGTTCCTGCAACAACAGAAGCCATATCTAATGCAATGATTCGTTTATTAAAAAGTATACGCGAAACTTTTTTCTGAACGATACGAAGGGCAAGACCTTCAACAATTGCTGATTTTCCTACACCCGGTTCGCCAATTAGTACTGGATTGTTTTTCTTCCGCCGGCAAAGTATCTGAGCCACTCGCTCAATCTCTTTATCGCGCCCGATAATGGGATCGAGGCGATTTTCGAAAGCAGCTTTAGTCAGGTCGGTTCCAAAGTTGTTCAGTACCGGAGTGTCTTTTTGTGGTTTTCCGGAAACCTTTTCTTCGGGTGCGCTGGCTTGCTTGTTTGCTCCGAAATTATCCTTTTCATTTTCTTCCTCATCATCGTCGTCAATGAATCCTGCTTTAGGTAATTCTGTTGCAGTATCTTGTGTTGACGTGTTTTCGCCTTTGTTGAGATAGCTGAAAACATTCTGATAGGTTATTCTATTCTCATTTAATATTTGTTTTGCCATGTTCTTTTCCTCTTTTAAAATAGCTAAAAGCAAATGTTCGACATCTGTTTTGTCGCTTTTTAGTAACCTGGACTCCAAACGACTCATTCGCATAATACGATCGGTTGATGTACTTATTGAAACGGATTCATCATGCGTGTCATTAAGTGACAGGTTTTCTAAAATTGCTTTTTCTATCTGAGATTTTAGATTTGAGACGTTTATATGATGATATTCAAAGATATTTGTAGCACTATTATTCCCGTCTCTCAATATTCCTAACAATAAATGCTCAGGATTAATTGAGTGAGAGTTTAGCCTTTCAGCCTCTTCGAGACTATAGCCCTGAATATCCCTTAGTTTTTGTGAATAGAAATCTTCCATATAATTAATATCAATATCTTACATTCTTAAATAAATGGCAGAAGATTAGGGTTGATAACCATCTGCCGGTGTTCGCTCTTTTTCGGAACGATCATCCTTTTTTTTGTTTTTAAATTTACGGGATTTAAACAGATCCAATATCTTGTCAAAATCTTTTTTATAAATCAGACCTAACCCCTGGGTTGTAACTGCTGATTTGATATAATAATATCTGTCATTTGTTTTGTTATATCCTTTTAAGCGCAGATTACCAGTTTTGGTTAGTTTGTATTCGGCATCAATATCTCCTATGAAGTTGGTTTGTGATTTCGGATTGTCTTTGTATCCAAAGTTGCCGTTTATCAATAACCTGTTGTTTAACAACTGACTTGAAAGAGCTAACTCAACTTCAATATCGGAGAAATCTCCTTTGTCGGACCGGATGTTTGTACCCAGATTCCAGTTGCTGCTTACTTGTCGGAGAATATTGTTCAGTTGCGATGAAATCGTAGACGAAGCTATTGCCGAAAGTTCGTTTCGCTGGCCAACATTTAAATAATCAGGAGTATAGAACTTATTTAATAACAACAAATAAATAATTTGCTGGTTCATCATTTCCGGTGTTCCAATGATACTCTTTACTTTTCTGTTAATGTCATCCGAATTTGACGGAAGCCATATGTTGAAGTCCAGTTCAGGCTGTAACATCTCTCCTGTGATATTTAACTGACACTGCACAGGTACGTTTGTTCTGCTCAGCTCTTTATCCGTCGTGAAACTTTCGTCAAGATCTGCAAGATTGGCAGTAAGAGCATAAATGGCATTAATTTTTAGCTCTGCAGCCATCGGATTGCCCCTGAAGATGACAGAACTACCGTTTTCAATTAAAAACTCACGTACAAATAAGTTTTGTAGGTTAAAGAAATAGTTTCCTTTTTCGATTGTGTATGTGCCGTATAGCTTTACATCGTCATCTTTTGTGTTGAAATTCAGTCGTAAACTTCCGGATCCGGTTGTCTGGATTTCATCACCTGTTGCTTCATCCATAATCAAAGTTAACTTAGCATCTGGCGTAACATCCATTTGTAAATCAATATTGATCATTGCCGATTTTGAGTCTGTATCGACTTCTGTATCAGCTTTGTCTGTTTTTATATTCGATGAATTACTTCGGTTTACGAATGTGAGAAACCTGTATTCACTAGCAGTTGCACTATTGCTCAGAGAGAAAGTGAAACTTGAGCTTGCTTCAGATTTGCCATTCATCGCAATATTTACATTTGACTCGTCACCTTTGATTGTACCTTTACCAGTTGCAAATATCGTGCCAAAAAACAAGCTGTTCAGTTTGCTGTTTGTGTTAAACACGAGCATCTTTTCCGGATACAGCGAAATATCATACTGAATGTTTTTGAATCCCTGATGTTTTAGTTCACCCGAAGCTTTTCCTTTGTTCCCTTTTATATCTGTGAGGGTAATGTTTTCAAAATAGATGCGTTCAGGTTCAAGATAAAGACTATCATTTATAGTATATTCAGTATTTGTGTAACCGACACCAAGTTTGATGTTCTCTAACTGAGCTTTGCCATCTAATGCTAATTTAGAGAATTTACCAAAAAGTCTGACATCACCTGATGCTTTCCCTTCAAATTTAGAGAAAATAGATGAAACAAATTGATTTATGAACGCTATATTTAAATGTTCAGCATCAAATTTTAAATCAAGTGAATCTTTTGTGGGGAAAATGTATCCGTCAACATAAGACTTATTCTGATTTTTGGTAATACTTCCTTTCATTAATATGCCGCTGTTTGACTGTTCCCATTTACTATGAAGATTCAAGTCTCCCAGGAGTGCATTGTTAAAACTGAAATTCTTAACATTAAAGTTATCAGTGGATATATGTGGTATTTTTTCAAATTTTGAAAGAGTGAAATCTCCTGAAGCATATCCGCCAAAATGAACATTTGCTACATTGATCAGCTCAAAAACATAGTCAAGGTTGATTGAATTCAGCTTAAGATGCAATGAGTCTGCGGGATCTTTGGACGCAATACCACCGATCTTAATATGCTGGTCTTTATGATAGATCCGGAAGTTCTCAACCATTACCTTATTGTTGTAGATGTCAATGTGAGCCGGTGCAATATTCCAGATAGTATCATTAACGATCAGATTCGTCGGATGCATATCGATGCAGCCGGAAAGCTGATTGTTTTCATCACGTGACAAGGTGGTCAGAAGCTGTATCTCTCCGCCAAATGTTTTTTCGCCAGCGTTATATGCCTGCAGTTTTGTGGAGATTGAATCATCAGACGCTGTGACAAGAAGATTTAATGTAGAAGGAATTCGTTTTTTATTGAAAGTGGTTGCCTTGACTTCAATAATCTGCTTGTCGTCCTGATTGTGTATATATAGCTGTCCCTGATCAATAATGTTTTTACCTATTTTACACCGTGGCGCAATAAGTGATAAGTTGAATTGGTCAGAAATGTTATCCATAAATCCATTTAAACTTACTGGTTTAGGAATATCGATATTAAGTGAAAATATCCGAAACAAAGGATTGATATTTCCTGTTTGAAAGCTGTAAATAACATGGTTTTGATCCTTTTTTGATTCAGCTGATATTTTTTGAGGCAACAGAGCCGGTATTTCCTTTGTTACAATGCGCGAAAAATCTTTGGCCAATTTACTTAGTGTGTATTCTCCACGTATTTCACCGTTTAATACAGTTGATGAAATTCTGATATATTTATATTTTTCCTGCTGGTTTGCACGTATATCAAACCGATCAATAAATACTGAATCGGTATTGTTCTCGATCGTCAGAGAATCTAATTGAATTGATCCGGACATAAGATCCAGATCTTTTCCGTAAAAGTTACTTTTTATTTTACCTGAAAATGACATATTCTTTTTACTGTTCGTAAGAAGAAGTGCATCAGTATTGAATCCGTTTAGTTCAATATCCGATGATATGCTCATTTGGGCTGTATTGATGTTATCCAGGTTTACTTTAGCTTGAATAAACCCATTCAGATCATTCATCAATATGCCTCCCTTGAAATCTTTTCTGTCAAATTTAGCCCCAAAGCGTAAATTGTTGTATCTGTATCCTTTAAAGTCAAAATCAAATAATTCTCCGTTAAGGGAAAGTGATGGCTTTAAGTTTTTTGTATAATTACCGCTAAAGTCAACCCAGCAACTTGCTTCGCCAAATAAATGACTGCTTTTCCCTTTGATAAGAGATGCTACTTGTATGTTGGCCGTGTTTAGTTGTCCGGTGAAATTCCATGAATCGCCGGATGATAACTGTTTGATGTTGGTGTGTAAATCGACTTCGACCAAATTGCTTTTCAGGTGCACTTTCCCGATGAGATCCGATTTAAATCCGGATACTGAAAGTGTAGCGTTGGTAAATCCGTTTTCATCACCAATATTTCGGTATGGACTGCTTTTCGGGAGAAAATGATGTAAAACCATTTCCGAAAATTCAGGTGTGCAGTAAAGTTTTGCTATTTCTGCAAAGAAAAAAGGATCATCGCTTGATAGCAGCTTATCTGCGCTTGCGTTTCCGTTTATAAAAAATAATTCCCGTGCATTGAGTACAAGATCTTTCACATTGATGCTATCCGCGGTCCCCGAAATGTCTGTTTCAACAGAAACTGTAGTAGGGAACTTTTCAAGTACAGGAGCTACAGATACAAGATCCGAAGTGTTGATAAAACTGGATTCGATAGAAAAATTGAATTTCGCATTCGATAAAAGTCGTTTTTGATCCGGTTTGTCAAATTTGAAAAGCGATTCGCGATTACATAAAAGTGAGTCACTGCTCATATCAACCCATAGCTCTTTGATATTTAAAGAGCTATAAGGTAAATTGAGCTGGAATTCGGGGATCTCAATTTTCTTTTTATTCCCTTTGACAGAGAAAGCCAGCTTTCGCAGTTCAAATCCACATTTTTCGTTAAAACTTAATCGCTTGACTTCTGCATTAATTGTGTCTTTGGATATGGACTTTATCGAAACAGAGGCAAGAAGATTAGATATTGCAATGTGGTTGGGGTTGAATTGTCCGGGTGTGTTGCTTTCAGAAAGAATATCGTATGTTAGATTCCCTCTGCGAATAAGAATCGTTCTAAGCTGAATTTCAATCAACCCTTTTTTTTCTCCTTTTTTCTTTGGCTTTAATCGTTGAATAATAAAGTCTATGTTTGCAGGTGAGTTTAAACTATCACGATAAACATGACCTTCAAACGAAAACAATTGCACGGTATTAATAATTAATCGCCGGTTTAACAGTTCTTTTAGATTGAAATTAGCGGCAATTTTGTTAGCATTAAGCAGTGTTATGTTGTTTTTATCCTTGATGACGACTTCTTTTAATGCTACTTTATTAAATAATTCCGGCTTGATTTCCTTGATATACACAGATGTTCCGAGCAGAGATGAAAGTTCTTTTGATGCAATCATTGTAACTTTTTTCTGAATGCCCGGAATGCTCAGGAAAATATACACTGATCCATACAAAGCGAAGATGAAAATCAGTATCCCTAAAATTATATTTCTTATTGTCTTAATAGTTCTTTTCTTTTATCGTTTAGACTGACAAAGTTAACCAAATAGTCGGTTTTGCGTTATGTGTAGTGCAATTTCTTTATGCCTGATCTTTCAAAAAAACTTAATCAGGATGCAGCTGTCTAATTGTTAGCCCAACTTTGCCCCTAAAAATTATTTTCAACTATTTTCAGGGGCTTTTTTTACGATTATTCGTGAGTGTAATTTGCTTAATGTGTTGGTAATAAGCGCTGCTTTTCTGATCAACTTCTTGAAACCCGAATTGTAG
>JBOFDD010000232.1:0-3438 GCA_051646645.1 Bacteroidales bacterium
TAATGGAACAAGCGCTCTGACTTGGATCCGACGAGTTATCAATCAGATAATCAAGATAAAAAGACGCGATATGAACAAAAACGAAATGGACAATAAAGAACTCAATGAGGAAAAAATTGAGAACTGCAACTGTCAGAATGACGAAAATTGTAACTGTAATAGCGAATGTGATTGCGAAAACGAGAAATCTGAAACAGACAATTTGTCAGCTCAGTTAGACGAACTTAAGGCTAAAAATGCTGAATTGAATGACCAGTATCTGCGACTTTTAGCTGACTATGATAACTATCGCAAAAGAACATTACGCGAAAAAAGCGAGCTTATCAAAAACGGTGGCGAATCAGCTCTTTCATCATTACTTCCTGTAGTTGATGATTTTGAAAGAGCCATTGCAAATATCGATAATGCGAAAGATCTTGAAGCAGTAAAAGAAGGAGTTGAGCTTATTTACGGCAAATTCCTTAACTATCTGAATCAAAATCACGTTACAGTGATAGAGACTGAAGAGATGCCTTTCGATACAGATTTACACGATGCCATCACTACTATCCCTGCTCCGGCTGAAAACCTGAAAGGTAAAGTAGTTGATTGCGTACAAAAAGGATATAAACTTAACGACAAAGTAATCCGCTTTGCTAAAGTTGTTGTAGGAGAATAATTATGTCAACAAAAAGAGATTACTATGAAGTGCTCGGGGTTGCGAAAAACGCAACTGCCGATGAGATAAAAAAAGCGTATCGCAAGAAAGCAATACAGTTCCACCCGGATAAGAACCCTGGCAACAAAGAAGCTGAAGAAAAATTTAAAGAAGCAGCCGAAGCTTATGAAATCCTTAGCGATGACAACAAGCGTGCACGTTATGACCAGTTTGGTCATCAGGGCGTAAACGGAGGTCCTGGAGGCGGTGCCGGTGGATTTGGCGGTGGTATGTCAATGGACGATATCTTCTCTCATTTCGGCGATATCTTTGGTGGTCACTTCGGTGGAGGTGGCGGCTTCGGTGGATTTGGTGGATTTGGCGGTGGTGGCAGATCCCGTCCGGTGAATCGTGGTAGCGATCTTCGTGTAAAAGTAAAACTTACACTGAAAGATGTAGCTCATGGTGTAGAAAAGAAAATTAAAGTCAAAAAATACGTTGCTTGTACTTATTGTAATGGAACAGGTGCTGAAAACGGAACTGCATTTGAAACTTGCCAGACATGTAATGGTAGTGGCCAGGTAACCAAAGTACAAAGAACCATTCTTGGTAATATTCAAACTGCATCGCCTTGTCCAACCTGTCACGGTGAGGGTAAAATTATAACCAAACAATGTTCTCATTGTTCCGGTGAAGGGGTAACATTGCAGGAAGAAATTATGACAATTAATATCCCTGCAGGTGTTGCTGATGGTATGCAATTGTCAATGCGCGGAGGTGGTAATGCAGCCAGACGCGGAGGCGAAACGGGTGATTTACTTATCGTTGTTGAAGAAGAGCAACATCCTGAACTCATCCGCGATGATAATGATCTAATCTTCAATCTTCTTCTATCTTTCCCTGATGCCGTATTAGGGAAAACAATTGAAGTTCCGACAGTTGACGGAAAAGCAAAAGTAAAGATTGATGCCGGCACACAACCTGGCAAAGTATTAAGACTCCGGGGTAAAGGCCTTCCAAGTCTTAATGGATATGGCACAGGTGACTTATTAGTTAATATCAGTGTATATGTACCTGAAAATCTGACAAGCGACGAGAAGAAAACAATTGAAAAGCTTTCTTCATCAACGTCTTTCACTCCAACGAAAGAAAAGAAAGAAGGATTCTTCAAAAAATTCAGACATTTATTCGATTAAGGATAATAGAAAAGAAAAAGGTGTACTATGATTAGTACACCTTTTTCTTTTTCTATTACTACCACCTCCCTTTTTAAGCATCTTCTATCAGACTGATTCTATTACTTATTTTCCTACTATATTAAAATACAGATTCATTAAATTCTAAAAAAACGGAACTCACTTCCGAATTACTCAAAAGAAGTTACTTTATAAAATATCTTTTTCTTATTTTGCTTCACGAACAAAAGCTTCAAAGCCAACGTTCTTCATGAGTGTATCTAACTAATTTATTGTCACTTAAACTTTTTATTTATGAAAAAGATACTCTTTGTTTCTTTATTAATTATTGCATTCATCTCCTGCTCGAGCCAATACAATATACCTAAAAACGACAAGCAGGCTGCAACAATGACCAGAGTAGAAAGTGCTCTTTCTTCTGGCAACTATACGATCCGCATGTCTTCAGCAACTCCCTCAGGAGGTAGATTTATTAACCTGAATGACAATTACACAATAAGTGTAAGAAACGATTCAGTTATAAGCTATCTTCCTTATTATGGACGCAGCTACCGGGCTCCGATGAGCCCCGATGAGTCTGGCATAAAATTAAATGATCCGATAAAAGACTATACACTGACTACGAGTCGCAAAGGGATGTTTCTTGTTAAAATACAGGTAAATAATCAATATGACACGTACACCATTAACATGGATATATCACCTACGGGAAATGCATCTGTCAGAGTAAACAGCAATAACAAAACTCCAATTTCCTTCTATGGAGATATGGTATTGAAAAGTGAATAATAAACAATGAGTACAATTGCAGCATTAATATCAGGCGGAGTTGACAGCTCCGCTACAGTACATCTGCTGAAAGAGCAAGGATACAACCCTACTCTCTTCTACATTAAAATAGGAATGGAAGATGAGCATGGTTATATCGACTGTCCTGCCGAAGATGATATGATTATCGTAAAATGGCTTGGGAAGAAATACGGTCTACCGGTAGAAATGGTTTCTTTGCATGATGAATATTGGGACACTGTAGTTCAATACGTGATTGACAGTGTAAAAAGAGGACTTACGCCTAATCCGGATATGCTTTGTAATAAATATATCAAGTTCGGATATTTCAACGACAGATGGGGTAAAGAGTTCGATCATATATCAACAGGTCACTATGCATCAATAACCAACCAGGACGGCCACACTTACCTTTCAACAGCGAAAGATAAAGTTAAAGATCAGACCTATTTCCTTGGACAGATCAATAGTCTTCAGTTAAACAAACTGATGTTTCCTCTCGGTGATTTATTAAAAAGTGAAGTACGTCAGCTTGCTGCCGATACAAATCTAATAAGTGCACAGCGAAAGGATTCACAGGGAATCTGTTTCCTTGGCAAAATACACTATAACGACTTTATAAAACGCTATCTTGGCGAAAAGAAAGGAAAGATAATTGAGCTGGAAACAGGAAAAATACTTGGTGAACATAATGGCTACTGGTTCTACACGATCGGACAACGAAAGGGAATAGGACTACATGGTGGCCCATGGTTCGTGATAAAAAAGGATATCGATCAAAACATTGTATATGTTTCTCACGCAAACAACTACAAT
>JBOFDD010000233.1:0-4021 GCA_051646645.1 Bacteroidales bacterium
AAAAGGAACGATCACAGTTCCGGCTTTCAAAAAACCTTTCAGGTTAGCTGCTGCAGTTCGGATATCATAGCTTTTCGTACAATAGATGACATAATCCATCGGCGGTAAGGCAGACGGATCATCGGACACACCGTCAGGTTTTACCACTATTTCGCCTTTCGTACTCTTTAGCGTCAGTCCATTTTCCGAAACCACTCTGAGCGTTTCGCCCCGGGCTACAAAATAGATCTCAATATCAGACTTACCCGTGTACTGATTAGCAAGCATTGCACCCAGATAACCGCCCACACCACCTAAGCCAACAATAGCAATACGCAATTTTTTTTCAGTCATAGCATATTCGTTTTTAAGTTACAGCTTCATAATTCCATTTCAAATTAACACGCAATTTAATTATCTTTTAATGAAAGAGCTGTTTTCATCAAAAAAAGCAGCGATTTTATACTGAATGTTATCTGTAATAAGAGAACAAAATAGTATGTTTGCACATTAATATTAGGACAATTATAGTAATAAATTTAGCAGGAATATACTCTTCCTCTAATTAAATAACCACTTGATATGAATAATTTCAAAAATGGATTTTTAAGTAGCATTCCTCCGATTACACGGAATCTGATTATTATAAATTTACTGGTATGGTTAGCTTCAATAACCTTGCCTTCTGTTTTATACAAAACTTTCAACATCAACTTCGATCCGCTAAACATGTTCGGACTACATTACTTCCAAGCGCAGGATTTCAATCTGGTTCAGCTCTTCACGTATATGTTTCTGCACGACACAAACGGATTTGGCCACGTATTCTTCAACATGTTCTCGGTTTATATGTTTGGCCGGACACTGGAATACACATTAGGCGCAAAGCGTTATCTTACCTATTATGTAATAACCGGTATGGGCGCGGCAATAGTTCAGCAGGTTGTGTGGTATTTTATCATACATAATTATGTACAGGACTATACGCAAATGACCGGATTAATCCCTGATATGGCTACATTCACAAACGGACTACTAACCGTAGGTGCTTCGGGTGCGGTATTCGGCATTCTTCTTGCTTTTGGTATGCTTTATCCAAACGCACCTCTGTTTATTATGTTTATCCCGATTCCAATCAAAGCGAAATACTTTGTAATCTTCTACGGTATTATAGAACTTACAATGGGTGTGGGTAATATCACCGGAATCAAAGGCGACAATATTGCTCACTTTGCACACCTTGGCGGAATGTTATTCGGATATTTCTTAATTAAATACTGGAAAAGAAAAAACTTCAACAATAATGAACCATTTATCTTCTAAATTAAAGCAGCAATTTAAAACAGGCGGAGTACTGACGCAACTGATATTCATAAACGTGGGAGTATTTCTATTCACGTCCCTATTAACCGTCATGCTCAGATTGTTCAACTTTGATGCGGATTCTTTCCTGCAGTACCTCTACCTCCCTTCAAACGTATGGTTACTGCTTCAAAGACCATGGACTATCATAACATACATGTTCTGCCACAGCGGGATACTGCATCTTTTGTTTAATATGCTATGGCTATTCTGGTTCGGATCAATCTTCAAAATGCAGTTTAACCAGAGAACATTAGGTGGATTGTATTTTCTGGGTGGGATATTCGGTGCATTTATTTTTGTACTTTCCTACAATCTATTTCCCTATTTTGAGGAACACAGTATGAACAGTTCACTCGTTGGCGCATCAGCTTCCGTCCTTGCTATTGTTGTTGCCACAGCTATGAGACTGCCTAACGTAGAACTTAACTTCATGTTTATAGGCAGTGTTAAACTTAAGTATGTAGCTATAGCTATCGTACTGCTGGATCTGGTTAGTGTCACCTCAGACAATGCCGGAGGTCATCTGGCACATCTTGGGGGAGCTCTTGCCGGCTATCTGTTCTCAATAAACTGGAAATCGGGAAAAGACATTACAAGTATTGTTAACAGATTCATCGACAAAATAGTAAATCTGTTTAAAAGCAAGCCCAAAATGCGCGTACATGTAAATCAGTCGCGCAGAGCTGAAACCGATATAGAATACAGAAAGAGAAAAGCACAGGAAGAACAATCCATCAATGCTATTCTGGAAAAAATCAAACAATCCGGATACGAAAGCTTATCGAAAGATGAGAAAAAGAGCCTGTTTGATGCTAGTAGAAAATGACAATCTGATATAAGAGGCAATGGGCAAAAACAAGCTTTATCGAATTCTTTCGATCATATTCCACTCAACACTTCTAACGATCAACCTGATATTTGCATTACTCTTAATCGGAGCTGCTTTCAATGATCGTATTTCTCCGGAATCAGTATCTTATCTATACTATCTGGGAATGGCATTTCCTTTTTTTGCCGCTGCTAATATCTTTTTCCTGATATATTGGCTTTACAGACAAAAATGGTATAGCTCTTTGTTATCGATTGGAGCATTACTAATATCGTCAGGTGCATTATTCTCGTATTGTCCTGTTAATTACAAAAAAGCAACTCCTACGGATGGCAGCTTTAAGCTTTTATCCTACAATGTAAGGCAGTTCAACTTCGGAGAACGGGACGATCAGAAGAAAAATCCGACTCTGGAATACATTGCGGCACAAAATGCGGATATTATCTGCATTCAGGAGTTAGGCTATTCCGACAACAGCTCAATGCTGAAATTCAACGAGATACGCAAAAGACTAAAAAAATATCCGTATTATCACGTTTATAAGCTAACAGAGAACAATTGGCACACCTATGGAATCGCCTGTTTTTCAAAGTTCCCGCTTTCAAATGCCACTCCTATAAAATTCGACAAGGCTGAAGCTGTCGGAGCGGTTGCTTACACGGTGAAAGTCGGTAAGAAAAAAATGCGTCTTTTTAATTGTCACCTTGAGTCAAACCGCTTCACGGGAGAAGACAGGAAATTTTACAAAAGCATGGTTGAAAAGTTTTCTACTGATAAACTCGAAGACTTCAACAGTATTATTGTAAAAAAGATGGACCGTGCTTACAGCGAAAGAGCTAAACAGGCAAGAAAAATACGGAAGGAGATGGAGAAAACAGACCTTGATATTGTCGTTTGCGGCGACTACAACGATACACCCCTCTCCTATACCTACAGAACGATAAAAGGAGATACAATGGACGATGCCTTTACAAGTACAGCATCCGGGCTTGGTATATCCTATTATGAAAATCATTTCTATTTCAGAATTGATCATATTCTTTACAGCAAAGGGATGAATGCTTATCAGTGTAAAATAGATCGCGTAAAACACTCGGATCACTACCCGATAAGCTGCTTCCTGGATTTTAAAGATTGACTTTTTCTCTAACACCATAAACACTTATTTTATGAAGCATTTATTAATCAGCTTAGCAACAACATGCATTATGTTCAGCGCTTGTAGTACAAAACCAACAGAAACGAATCCGTTTTTCACAGAGTGGAACACGCCATTCGGTATTCCCCCATTTGAAAAAATTGATGCTGCGCATTATATGCCTGCATTTGAAGCCGGATTAGCTCAGCACACGGCTGAAATCGATTCAATTGCAAATCTGACATCTACGCCGGATTTCAAGAACACAATTGAAGCACTTGACTTTTCGGGTGCTCTTCTTAGAAAAGTATCGGGCGTCTTTTTCAATCTGACCGATGCGGAAACAAACGATTCTTTACAGTCTATTGCACAGGAGATATCACCTCTTCTGAGCGAACATGACGACAATTTATACATGAACGACAAACTTTTTGCTCGTGTGAAGGCTGTTTATGACAACCAGGATAAAGAAAATCTGACTCCTGAACAAAAGAGAGTCCTTGATTTATACTACAAAAACTTTGTACGCTCCGGTGCATTATTAAATGCAGAACAAAAAGAACAGCTGAAAAAGATAAACAAAGAACTTTCAGTTTTACAGCTAAGGTTTGATAACAACGTATTGAAAGAAACCAATAGCTATAAATTGGTTATAGATAATAAAGAAGACCTGGCAGGACTTCCTCAGGGTGCGATCGACGCTGCTGCAG
>JBOFDD010000234.1:0-4749 GCA_051646645.1 Bacteroidales bacterium
GAGGTAATGCAGCATTAGAAACATCCGTTTTAGATCATTTGTTCTTAGGTGGTTTTGCTTTTGGTGCGGTATTTATGGCAACAGACCCTGTAACTTCAGCTCGTACTGAAACAGGTAAATATATCTACGGATTCCTTGTAGGTGTTATTGCAATGCTTGTGCGTGTAGTTAACCCTGGTTACCCTGAAGGTATGATGTTGGCTATCTTGTTTATGAATGTATTTGCGCCGACGATTGACTACGTAGTAGTTGATGCGAACATTAAAAAACGTTTGAAACGTGCTAAAGTAACTAAAGCTTAAACTTAAAGATATGAACAGACAAAGTAATGCTTATACAGTAATCTACGCAGCCGTTATGGTGATCGTAGTAGCAGCGGTTTTGGCTTTCACAGCTTTAAGTTTGAAGCCTCAACAAGAGAAAAATGTTGCTGTTGATAAAAAAGTACAGATTCTGAAGTCAGCAAATGTAGCTGCTGACGCAAAAAATGCAGATGAATTGTATGCGAAATATATTACCGAATCGTTTGTTGTGAATGATAAAGGTGAAGTCCTTTCTGGTGTTGATGCATTTAATGTTAACGTAGAAGCTGAATTTAAACAGCCTGATGCAGATCGTCAGATGCCTGTTTATGTAGCTAATATTGACGGAGCTACTAAATTTATCTTGCCGGTTCGCGGAGCTGGTCTTTGGGGGGCAATTTGGGGTTATGTGTCTTTGGATGATGACAGAAATACTATTTTTGGTGCTTTCTTCAGTCACAAAGGTGAAACTCCTGGTCTTGGAGCAGAAATTGAGAAAGATTTCTTTACAAACCAGTTTAAAGGGAAACACCTTTTCAAAGATGGCGAATTCAAATCAGTTGCTGTAGAGAAAGTTGGGCAGGTTGCACTTGACGGAGCAGATCAGGTAGATGCTATTTCAGGTGGTACGATTACAAGTAAAGGAGTTGATGCTATGCTTAAGAGCTCATTGAAACCTTACTCTGCTTTTCTAACAAATAAATAATAAGTAAAGTCATGAGTTTATTTTCGAAAAAGAATAAAGAGATTTTATTAGGCCCTCTTTCTAAAAATAACCCGGTTATCGTTCAGGTATTGGGTATTTGTTCGGCGCTTGCCGTTACAGCAAAATTAGAGCCGGCTTTAGTAATGTCTATCTCTGTAACAGCCGTTGTGGCTTTTGCAAATGTTATTATTTCGCTTTTGAGAAATACTATTCCTAACCGTATCCGTATTATCGTTCAGTTAGTAGTAGTAGCGGCGTTAGTAATTATTGTTGACCAGGTATTGAAAGCTTATGCATACGATGTGAGCAAGCAGCTTTCAGTATTCGTAGGTTTGATTATCACAAACTGTATTCTTATGGGACGTCTTGAAGCATTTGCTTTGGGTAATGGCCCTTGGGAATCTTTCCTTGATGGTGTTGGTAATGGTGTTGGTTACAGTATCATTCTTCTTGTTGTTGCTTTCTTCAGAGAGTTATTAGGTTCTGGAACATTATTCGGAATTCAGGTTGTACCTCAATTTTTGTATGATATGGGATATCAGAATAATGGTTTGATGATTCTTCCTCCAATGGCTTTGATCACTGTAGGTTGTATTATCTGGTTCCAGAGATCAAAAAATAAAGAACTTCAGGAGAAGTAATGTGTAACACAATAAATTGAATGATAATGGAAACATTGAATATATTTATTAAGTCTATTTTTATAGACAATATGGTGTTCGCATACTTCTTGGGTATGTGTTCTTACCTGGCTGTATCTAAGAATGTAAAAACAGCTTTGGGTCTTGGTCTTGCTGTAACTTTCGTTTTGGCCATTACTTTACCGGTTAACTACTTGCTTGAAACATACGTTTTGAAAGCTGGTGCACTTAGCTGGTTAGGAGAAGATTTTGCCAATGTAGACTTAAGCTTTCTAAGCTTTATTATGTTTATTGCCGTAATTGCGTCTATGGTACAATTAGTAGAAATGGTTGTTGAGAAATTCGCACCGGCTCTTTATGCATCATTAGGTATTTTCCTTCCTCTGATTGCGGTAAACTGTGCTATTCTTGGAGGTTCATTATTTATGCAGGAAAAAGCTTTCCCTAACATCATTCAGGCAACTGCATATGGTGTAGGATCGGGAATTGGCTGGTTGCTGGCTATTGTAGGTATTGCAGCTATCCGCGAAAAACTTACATACTCTGACATCCCTGCTCCTTTGAAAGGATTAGGTATTACTTTTATCGTAACAGGATTGATGGGTATTGCCTTTATGAGCTTCTTAGGTATTAAATTGTAATCAATAGAATAACGAAACGTAATTATGGTATTATTATCAATAGACGGATTAACCATTGCAGCTGCGGTTGGGATCTTCTTACTAGTAGTTCTTCTATTAGTTGCAATGCTATTATTCGCAAAGAAAAAGCTTACTCCGGAAGGCAACGTTAAGATCGTTGTAAACGGAGAGAAAGAGTTCGAGTCTGAAATGGGTGGAACTCTCTTAAATACACTTCAGTGTAATGGAATTTTCCTTTCATCTGCTTGTGGTGGTGGTGGTAGCTGTGGTCAGTGCCGTTGCCAGGTTCCGGAAGGTGGAGGAGAGATCCTTCCTACAGAAGTTGGATTCTTTTCCCGTAAACAAATTGCTGATCACTGGCGTCTGGCTTGTCAGACTAAAGTGAAAAACGATTTGAAAGTACAAGTGCCTGAAGAGGTGTTTGGTGTTAAAGAATGGGAATGTGAAGTGGTTTCTAATCACAACGTTGCTACTTTTATTAAAGAATTCGTTGTTAAGTTACCAGAAGGTGAAATTCTTGATTTTAAATCAGGATCTTATATTCAGATTGCTATTCCTAAATACGATATCAAATTTTCGGATATGGATATCGAACCGGAATATCGTGATGAGTGGGATAAATTCAAATTATGGGATCTTACTTGTAAAAATGATGAGGAAACAATTCGTGCTTACTCTATGGCGAATCACCCTGCAGAAGGTAACATTGTAATGTTGAATATCCGTATTGCTACTCCTCCGTTTGACCGTGCTACTAACGGTTGGGCGAAAGGTATCAAGCCAGGTATTTCATCGTCTTACATTTTCAGCCTTAAACCTGGAGATAAAGTGAAAGTTTCAGGACCTTATGGTGACTTCCATATTCTGGATACGAAACGTGAGATGTTGTATGTTGGTGGTGGTGCTGGTATGGCTCCGCTTCGTTCTCACTTGTTCCATTTATTCCATACATTGAAAACGACAGACCGTAAGGTTACTTACTGGTATGGTGCACGTTCAAGACGTGAAATTTTCTATGAAGAAGAATTCCGTGCAATTGAAAAAGAGTTCCCTAACTTTACTTTCAATATTGCCTTGTCTGATCCTCAGCCGGAAGATAACTGGACTGGGTATGTAGGGTTTATTCACCAGGTAATTCATGATGAATATTTATCTAAACATGAGTCTCCTGAGGATATCGAATACTACATGTGTGGTCCTGGCCCGATGGCTAAAGCAGTAGAAAAAATGCTTTGGGATCTTGGTGTACCTCGTGAAATGCTTATGTTTGATGATTTTGGATGATAATAATTCAGACAATCAATCAATAAAAATAGAACGGTCGGCAGTTTTGCCGGCCGTTTTTTTGTTTCTGCTTTTGTAAACTAACTCTACTATTCTTAAGTATTGCTAAATCTGATATTGAAGTTCTTCTTCTTATTATGAATATGCTTCTTTAAAGGAAGGAGGCGAAGTGCCAGGTATTGAGTGTTTTAATTATGGATGGACTCTTTCTTGAGATAGTATTTAAGAACCTTTTTCAACATAAGTTTTCGAAAAAGAGAATTTATTAAATTGCGGGATCAGCGAAAAGCTATTACCTTTGTTATAATGTTAAAAGGGAGATAATTTCGCTCCCCGATTGAAGAGATGGACCGATTTTTTCGAGTTCGCTAATTCAAAGGTACTATAGTTCATTTATGACACATATCCATTTTATTTCGATTGGTGAACCTACATTGTGCAATTTAGCCATTGCTTTGCATAAACAAGGCTATAAGGTTACTTCCTCTTATACAAGCTTAAAAGAAAATGAGAAATCAGTTCTTGAAGCCTGCGGGTTGTTGCCGGATCAGGAAGGTTTTTTTGAAGATAATATTGAAAAAGGTATCGATTTTGTCGTTCCGGCACTTGATATTGATAACGCTAATGTTGAGTTGTGCAAAGCAAAAGAACTGAATCTTCAGATTGTATCTTTTCCTGAGTTTGTTTATTGGCTGACAAAAGATAAGGTCCGGCTTGTAATAAGTGGATCTCAGGGCAAAAGCACAATTTTAAGTATGATGCTTTACGCACTTAATAAACATAAAATTCATGTTGATTATGTAGCACTTGATCCCATCAAAGGATCCGATGAAAATGTCAGACTTAGCTATGATGCAAGAATTGTTTTATTAGTTGGTACAGAAACACCTGTTCCCGGAAAAGAGAATAAACCATTCCATCAGTTCTATCGTCCGCATATTGTCGTTATTCCTAATTTGCAGTGGGTAGAAAGTAAGTATTATCCTTCACATGATTTGTATATTTCTGCATTTAAATCATTGACAGAGCGAATTGAAAGAGAAGGGAAGTTTATCTTTCATGAAAATGATTTCAATCTCGAAGCTTTGTCAAGCTCTTTAAGAGAAGACATAACAGCAATGCCTTATCAGGAAGATCAGGTAGTCGAAGGAGAAGGTAAAACTTATCTGAAGAAT
>JBOFDD010000235.1:0-7739 GCA_051646645.1 Bacteroidales bacterium
AATATAAAACGCCGGCTCAAATGTATCAGGCTGCGTAGGTATCTTGTTGTTAAAATATTAGAAATGTTAATCCCTCATATAAAGGATAAATCCACCTTAAATGACTGTATATATTGTCTAATAAGGGGAACCACTATAACTTGCTAGCAAGTTGCGTAAAAAATTATTTCCTAATTTGTTTTTTATCTAATGCTTCCAACTTCTGCTGCAATGCATCAATCATTCGTTTTAAATAGTATATTCTTGAATATTTGTCATCCGGATTATCAAATCGATTTAGTATATCATTCAGTAATCCATTATGATTCTGTAAATTAACATTCAGCTGTTTACCTATAAAAACAATAAAGTCATTCTTTTTAACCTTACCTTCATTTATACTTCCCAATAGTATAATAGCTTGTAGCACTTCAATAAGATCAGACTTATTGTCCGTCCATTTATAACTATCTACTACAGAAACCTCACTGTCTATAGTTTGATGTTTTCTTTGTAGATCCGAATATTTAATCCTTTTATCTATAATGTCGATCTCCAAGTCCAGAAAATCAATAATAAACTCTATTGTTTGAGATACAGACCCATGTTTATTTATCGTTTTTTTTTCGCTAAAACGACTTATAAAAAGTTGTCTTAGCTTTAATCTAAAATAGCTTAAGCGTCTTAGACTATCTACAGTAAAGGTTTGTTTATCGTGAAATTGATCAAGCAACTCTAAACACTCTTGTTGCAATCGCACAAAATGCTTATAATCATCGAGGTTATTCTCTATAGATGAAGCTATTTTATCAACAAACCCATCAAAAATTTTTGTATCCATAATTTATTTTTATATGAAATATTTAGACATTTGTCGGGTAAGTTCCTTATCTTCGATAGCATATATTGTGTTGATCAATATTTATTCCATAGATACTATCTGATTTATCTTCGGTTACCAAAAGGCAACTGAATTCCAGCATATTCAGCCTCTAATAAATTATTTGTAATTAGATTCCTCTTTTAAATTTTAGGTACAAAGAATCCCATTGATAAAGTATTCGGAAGATTGATTATATTCAATGCATAATCAATCTTCTGAATCTTTCTTAAAAAAATAAATTACTATGGTAATTTCACTCTGTTGATCTTATAATACTTCATATTTCCGGATGAGACCTCATTGCCTGGTATCATTTCTCCATCAAACTCCTTCAGCTTTAATTTTAAATAGTCAATTAACTCTTCTAACTCTGCGTCAGAGATAATATCTCGCTTTCGAAGCTCATTTAATCTGAACTTTTGCATTCTCTGTGACATTGCAGGGAGCATTGTATATAACAGCTGAATATCTGAAAGGGTCGCATTCTTTCGCCATTTTCGATTATCACACTCAACACGTCCACTATTTCTGATTGTTCTTTTATATGTACGATACATATGCTTTCTGATTTTTCGGGTTGAAGCATACTCTACATCCGGAGAATTGGCACCCGATATATCTAACGACTCAGTCGATAAGCTAGTGTCAAGTTCAGAATTCTCATCAAGGGTACCAATATCTCTCAAATCTCTACGAACATCTACCAGTTTACGAATCTTACGCTTTTTCAACTTCTTATTTCCCTTAATATCTACCTCCATAGTCGTAAGCTCTTCGAGTAATACCTTTATTACTTCAGCTTCTTTTTCGGTAATGAGCAGGTATATGGGTTGAGAAACCGTATCATTTGCGTTAAGTTCTTTGCGGCTCGTTTGTTCAACCCAAGGGATGTTTTGGGTTTGAAAAACCACTCTATACTGTTTGTCTATTTTTCGACCGGCTTTTAAAGAATATATATCACTAAGTCTTTGGTCATATCTATCCTTAGCACCACCAGAAGAGGTGAAAGCTCTGTCAAATGCAGAAATCAGAGAAGCATTCTCTTCTTTAATTTGCTTCAGTAATGTATCAACCGAAGAAACTAACACATCAGCAGTCAGATACTCTCCTTTAACCGGAAATACGATCATGCCTTGCGTAGCACTACGAACAGGAAAGTCTAACATATAGCTATTATGTGTATTCTCCCGTAAAGAATTCCTACTTCGTATCTGATCCGTAAAGACCCAAAGTCCTCTTTTCTTTTCAGCCTGAATGGCTGCATAACCTTCTATCATATCAGTTGCCTGTAGTACATAATTGTTATAAGAATCATTATCCTTTGCGTATAACTGAAAAGCCAGAAGGCGACCGTTGTTTTTTGCTAATTTTTTAATGATTGCATCTCCAGCTTTTTCTCCACTGTTTATAGTTTCTCCAATATTTACAAAAAGGTTGGAGGATGTCGGATTGCGCATAGCAAGATCAAGGGCAAACCCCAAAGACACCCATGCCTTAGAATTTGCTTGTGTCTGTTGCCATATTTGGTCCTTGTGCTCAATCATCCAATTGACTATATCGGTAATACTATTCTGGGTAGTATGCAGTTTATCACCCGCAACGATGGTAAATGTATAATTGTATTCATTCCTATCTGCAAAGAAAGGAATCATATTCTGTATAGCATTTATCATTAAAGGAAGCTGCAAGTCCAATGATACAGAAGACTCTATCGTAAAATAAATATTCAAATGCTTCAATTCTCGTTCAATATCTAAACGCTTGTAGTATGATATAGCGTTGCCGTCTACTTCATAAATAACATTATCACTTCGGTCAATGGCCATATGTGCGTCTATGGTGCGAAATGTAATACCAGAGTCTGGAAACATTGGGTTTATAACAGGAGCTATTTTCAGCACTTCGGGTAATGATGTATCCCTGCCGGAGGGAGCATACCAAACTCTTTGCCCCGCATCTTCAACCATTCGTTTATCAACCCACCCAAGCATAACATCTATAGCATTGTCCGGTGTTATAGTCGGTTCTCTGCCAATCAACCATTTTTTTCCATCAGCAGAGGACTGATACTTGTAAACAAACTGATAAAGGCCTGTTTTTTTTGTTAGATTGGATAATCGAAGATCTGAAAAAATCTTTACAGAATCATTCTCAATAAATGATTTTGGGTAAAATAAGACTACAGTATCTGATATCGCAGTGAATGCCATATCCTTAAGTCCTGTTCGCACGTCGGTAGCTGATGTATTAAACAACAACATCTGTGATTTATCTACCCATCCATAGTATTCTGCCTTTTTACGATTTGTCAGCTTTTCATTTTTCAGGATCTCAGGCTTATATTTTACAAGTTTCAAGTATTGTCCTTTAGACTTAGAACCAACAACAATCATCGGTTCCATCAAGGACATTTCTTTTAGTGTAACCTTTCCTCCTCGTTTTAGGAAGGTAGGATTCTTATCCCAAAGAGAATATACAATCCAAGCTTTCTTATTTGCTTCCGAGCGAGGCATCTTGATCGTATCTCCCAAGAAATTCTCAGAATAGAGGGCTGGGCGCCTTTTAGCCTTTGTGAAGAAATTAATCGGAGCACATGCCGATAGACAGCAGAGCAGAATCAGGGATATACTAATTAGTTTATTCATACACATATTCATTTATCACTCTGTATAATAGCGAGTTTAGTTATACAACCTGTATCAAGATTAGAAATCTCGGCAAGTACCAATTCTATGGAAACTTTACCTTTTCCTATTATTCGTAGCCCTTGGCAATAGGAGTAGACATCATTATACTTATTATTATTAATTACGACCTCTACCTTTGAATTTTTACAGAGATACTTATTGACAATGTAGTTATAGTTAGCATTAAAAGATTCTCCCTCAACAATCGCTTGTAGCTTATCTTTGATATCGGCACCGATGACACTTATAATATCTGTAGAATCACTTTCTGTATATTGCGGGTAAACCTCAATAAGATGGATAACCGGATACTTGGTATTCTCTGTCTGTAACTCTACTTGATAAACACCTGGTTCTGAATATTTGTATATCGGGTTTTGCTCGCGTGAATCAATCATTCCACTTTCTCCAAATGACCATCGCCATTGTTTGTCATTTCCCTCAGCCTTAAAAACAATATACTCTCCTTGCATAGAGGACTCCGGAGCTTGAATTTCAATGACTCGAGAAAATGTGGCTTCTCTGGTTTCTTTTACATTAACTGTAAATAACTTTTCGCTCATACCGTTCACTGTAACTCTTATTTTGTATTGCCCTTCCTTGTTATATTTAAATTTCCCAGAGCGACTCTTGGAGGTTTGCCCATTACCAAACTCCCACAACCAGGAGTTTGCATTTCGAGTACTATCGGAATAATAAAAATACTCTCCTGTAGAAAGATTAATATTTGAAAGATTAGCCCTAATTTCCATTCCTGATCCACATGAACGCATCAAGAAAAAGAACCCTGCCATAAAGCAACCGATCACAATTACAATGATTAGCGATTTTAGATTATTGAATTTATTCATACTACTTCCTTTTTTGATTTTTCTCTAATTCAAGTTCTTTCCTTGTCAGCCCCATTTCGCATTGTTCAAGATTCTTTCGGAAGCGTAGTGTATTCATTTGTTTGCTCCATAGTATTTTTTTATCTGCAAACCACATATCATAAAACTGAGCTGTATGGTAAAATACCTTGTAACGGATATCTGCAGAATTTCTCTCATACATACTTTTTAAATCAGTAATAAGGAACTTAATATCACTTTCCTCGAAAGATGCATTTACTCCCGGATCAAAACGGTCAATACGCATATAGAGTGAGTCACATATTCTCTGATAAGAGTTTTGATCTGCTACAAGTCTGTTTTGTCGCTCTGCTTTTTTTACAATAATTTCTTTATAAGAGTAATGGACCCTCTGTGTAAATGAGAAATAAAAGTATAAACAGATGCTACTACAACCCAAAAAAATCAGCAAGACCATAATCATTGCGCTTATCTTATCCCTTTTTCGTATATTTTTCTTCCTTTCCATAGAACTTTGTTTTATCGATTAACACCCTCTAGGGATAATTTATGTGCTGCTTGACGATCGGAAGTGATGCAACGGTGCAAATCCTGACGGGAAATATCCTCCATATTCGATATAATGCCAATAGAATCCTTTATTATAAGAAACTTATTCACTGAGTTTACTAATCGTCTGTATAGTAAGACATCTCGATTATCCATCTTATCTAAATCACTTAGTAGCGACATTTTTCTGCCACTCACAGTATTCAAAACAGCGACATTATTAATCCGTACATCTGAATTTATCAATGTAATATAGTTATAAAGGGAATCTACCCGCTCTACAACATTAACTTGCAATGCAAAGGTGTGGTCAAATACATCCGAACGAGACTCTATTTTAGAGGATTCATTCATATATGTGGATACATAACAATAACTCATTGTTATAAATAATGAAATTGTAAATAGCATACATACAGAAAATAGTACGTACCCTTTCAAAACTGATTTATGATTAATCGCTTTCATTGTGATTTTATAAATATGTGTTTATACCTAGATAATAAGCGTTCTTTTCATCCTTAGAGAATGAAAATCCACGACTTTCAACATTAGGTACTATTTTTATTCTGAACTCTATATCCGCATCAAGCAAAGTCTCACACAAAAAATTAAGAACTGTGCTCCCTCTACGATCTTTTAGAAACTCTCTGCATTTAAGGCGATCAATTCCCGAAACAGTAATAAGCATTATTTCTACTCTGCGTTTCCCTGAATCTGACTTCAATACAAAATTAGACCCAAGTCTGGGAGGGGAAGATTTCTGATTACCTAAGTGCACGGACTGTATTTCACTATGCCGGATAATATTCACCTCAACCCCCATAATATATGACATGGTTTTGGATGCTTCCTGCAAATTACCCCGTATTGATGCAAAATATGGTATCGCTCTGATAAAACGCATCGCTTCGTCTCTACGCATAATTAATATTGTTTCCCAATACTGTGCATAAAAGTCACAAACAGAGTCATACGATAACGCATTATCGTATTGTAACTCAATCCTATTTAGATGTGTAAGAAATTGGTCAGATTCAGCCTCGAAAAGCTGCATAAAACGTCTAATCTCCTGCTCTGATTCTCTATCTTGTTTAATCCGATTAATAATTTCTCTCTTATCATATTCTTTGTTAGAATGATCACCTATAAAAAACAATCCCTCTGTAATATAATCATAGATTCCTTTATTACCACTTCCAATCTCAATGTATGGATGATCCGGATCTAAATATGGATATTTAACCGATACATGCTCTATTTCGTGCGGAACACTTTCTATATTAGCCTTACGACGAGTAATCAATATATCTTCAGTAGATACTCCTGATTCTATCATATTAGCAGCTAACAAGGATGCTCTATATCTTTGATAATGCTCTACAAACTCTCGAACCTGTAGTATATTTACTGCATCTTTCATAGTATTCCTGCTTAATCTGATATAATAAAACCACGACGTGATAAAGTGTCATTATTACCCCCACTCACCGAAACGACCAAACTCTCTTTATGCTGCCCTATATATTCGAGGCGGCTCAAACGATCCCATAAATCAGCTAAAGTTGTAAGAAATGTTTCTAAGCGCACCATAACAGAGCGGATATTTAAATGCTCATACTCCAACTCCATTGTAGATGATAACAATTCTTGGAAAGAACCGGGAGTTACATCGCTCCACTCAAAGAAATATTTTAACAATTCATCTTTTTGAACGCCAGGTAAACACAGTAGACTCGTATAACAATGTGCTGCAAGGGTACAAATAGACTCAGTCATAACGATCGGAGTGATATCTGCTCCCGTATTTTTCAGATTAAAATGTATCGACATCAAATAACGTAGGACCTCTTCACTCAATAATCGAATGTTAAACGCAAGTTCATTAGTGGCTGATCTATCATTCACTTTAGTAATGATATTGCGAGATGCCTTGCGTAGAGAGAAAAACATATTTTCGTAACGTTTAAAATAGTCAATGAGATCTGGATGACTCGACATATTACGACACGGAGGGATATAGTTCACATCAACAATATATCTGTCACCCAGACGGCGCATCTTTCCTATGGTCAGAAAGTGTGCCCCAAATGTAGACACGTTGATTTGTGCAGAAGCTACAATGTGAAGCTTATACATCGGTTCACTATCAGGATGACGTGGAGGTTCTTCCATGGGATCTATCTCTCCTGTTACAATTCGAGTGTAAGGATCGACCGATAATATTACATCCCATGCCTGATTGTCATGATTCCTGTCGTTGTCCTTTTGATCTATCGAATACACTTTTGATAAAGAAGGCTCATTTACTCCCGGGTTAAAAGAAATATGTTCTCCCGAGGCTGTAATAGCATTACAATTATAGAGCGTAACCTCTACATGGTTAGAAATATGCTCTCTAATCTGTATCCCGGTTTGTTGATCTCTATTTTTCAAAGGCAACAGTCCAAAGTTATTCTTTGAGATGAACACAGAACGACTTTCTGATAATTCCTCTATAAAGTAATTTTCAGTCTGTACAAAATGCTTTGGAGTGATAGCCATATCCTCCTGCCAGTTTACTAATTTATTCCTTTTCATATTAATCTACTATTGTATATTCTTTGACTCGTTTGGCGATAATAAAGGAGTTTTCTCCTATATGATTCTCCCTGACTGTCTGCTCACAGTCTATATAGCGCTTAGGCATAAATACACTATTATGTGTATAAAAAATCCAATTTTGTTCGCCATCAAGATCTTTGTATCCAATGGCATCCATCGGTGTTTTTTTATTGTAATCCTGAATTA
>JBOFDD010000236.1:0-4458 GCA_051646645.1 Bacteroidales bacterium
ACAAAGAGTTTCGTTTCCTTATCGCTACCGATGTAGCAGCACGTGGCATTGACGTACAAAACGTATCGCACGTATTCAACTTCGATCTTCCGCAAGAGACTGAAAACTACGTACATCGTATCGGCCGTACCGGCAGAGCAGGCAACAATGGCATAGCCATCACCCTTTGCTCCCCGGCTGAATTAGGTAAACTCCGCGAAATCGAGAAGCTCACACGCCAAAAAATAAAAGTAACCGAGGGACATCTTTATTCAAACGTCAATCTCCTACGCCAGCTCCTGGAAGAAGAGACAGCACTCGAAAAGAAACGCCGCGAAGCAAACCGACGTAACAAACGCAAATAACAAGACGAACAAAACCAAAACACTATGTGGGTACTACTGGCCTTTCTGTCGGCCGCTTTATTAGGATTTTACGACGTATTCAAAAAACTGGGCGTAACCAACAACGCAGTCATCCCTGTTCTGTTTCTGAACACACTGTTCTGCTCGATGATCTTTATGCCCTTTATCATACTGAGCAACACCTCGCCCGGACTGATGAAAGAAACCCTGTTTTATGTACCCGGCGAAAGCCTGCACGTACATTTATACATCATTCTCAAATCCGTGATCGTGCTCACCTCATGGCTGTTTGCTTACTATGCCATGAAGCATCTGCCGATCACACTATCATCTCCCATAAAGGCATCACAACCCGTACTGACCCTGCTCGGAGCATTATGTATTTACGGCGAACGTTTAAACCCCATGCAATGGATTGGAGTAAGCATTGCCCTGTTTTCATTCTACCTCCTTTCGCTTTCAGGCAAAAAAGAGGGAATCGTTTTCCGCAACAACAAATGGGTATGGTTTATGGTCCTGTCGATCATCTCCGGATCCATGAGCGGACTCTACGACAAATTTCTCATGTCACGGTTCGACCGGATGACCGTACTGAGCTATTATTCTTTTTATCAGGCCATCATCATGTTTATCGTCATGATGACCATCTGGTACCCGCGTCGCAAAGAAAATACCCCGTTTAAATGGAGTTGGGCCATCCCCTTCATCTCCCTGTTTCTCTGCGCCGCCGACTTTGCCTATTTCTTCGCACTCAGCTCCGAAGGATCCATGATCTCCATCGTATCCATGATACGTCGCAGCGGTGTACTTGTCTCCTTCGGATTCGGAGCACTACTCTTCCGCGAAAAAAATCTCAAAAGCAAAGTCATCGACCTTATACTCGTATTTATAGGAATGCTGTTCATCTATTTCGGCTCGAAATAGGATTTTAACAACATTCCCCAAAAAAAGGAGTCGAAAAAATAGCCTCTTATTAAAGAAAGCGTTATATTTGCAAAGTTTTTGAGTTTGGAGACAAACCCCAAAAGCAAAACAGAGATTAATAAAACACTATTATAAAGTAGAATTAAACATTCTGAATGGCAGTATTTAATAACAGAAAGCCCGTTAATAAGGAACCAGAGAACAGAATCAACGAATTTATTCGTGGAGTAAGAGAAGTTCGTCTTGTAGGAGAAAACATTGAAGCTGGTGTATACTCATTTACTGAGGCTTTAAACATGGCAGAAAGCCAAGGTCTTGACCTTGTTGAGATTTCTCCAAACGCGGCACCTCCGGTTTGTAGAATCACTGATTATCAGAAATACCTATATCAACAAAAGAAAAGACTTAAAGAACAAAAAGCGAAAGCTACAAAAATCGTGGTTAAAGAGATTCGTTTCGGACCTCAGACAGACGATCACGATTATCAGTTCAAGTTGAAACATGCGAAGAGCTTCTTAGAAGAAGGTTCTAAAGTAAAAGCGTATGTATTCTTTAAAGGTCGTTCTATCCTTTTCAAAGATCAGGGAGAAGTTCTTCTTCTTCGTTTCGCAAACGATTTGGAAGAGTATGCAAAAGTTGACTCATTACCTCAACTTGAAGGTAAACGTATGATCATCATGCTTTCTCCAAAGAAAAAAGTAGAAGCTAAACCTAAAGCTCCGAAAAAAGTAGAAGCTGAAGAAGGTAAAGCTCCGAAAAAAGCTGAATCTGCTGAAGAAGGAGAAAAGTAATTCATTCACGTTGGAATTAAGCAAACGCTATATTCAAATTACTAATTTAAAATTTGTACAAAATGCCTAAGATGAAGACTAATTCCGGTGCCAAAAAAAGGTTTGCCCTTACCGGAACAGGAAAGATCAAAAGAAAACACGCTTTCAAACGTCACATTTTGACTAAAAAAACTACTAAACAAAAAAGAAACCTAACTCAGACAGGTTTAGTAGCTGCTAGTGACGTTAATAACGTTAAATTCCTTCTTGGAATGAAATAATAACGGAACTTTGTTCTGCTATTATTTTTAACAAGCGAGTTTAAAAGATTTTTTAACCGAATGTATTTAGCTGTAAGAGCACTTTCAATAGTGACGCTAACATTCACAACATCGTAAAACTATGCCTAGATCGGTAAATCACGTTGCTTCAAGAGCAAGAAGAAAGAAAATTTTAAAGCTTACCAGAGGTTACTTTGGTGCAAGAAAAAACGTTTGGACAGTTGCAAAAAACACATGGGAGAAAGGTTTAACTTATGCTTACCGTGACCGTAAAGCTAAAAAACGTAACTTCCGCGCATTGTGGATCCAACGTATCAATGCTGCTGCTCGTTTGAACGGCATGTCATATTCAAAATTAATGGGTGGTCTTCACAAAGCTGGTATCGAAATCAACCGTAAGGTTCTTGCTGATCTTGCTGTTAATCATCCTGAAGCATTTGCAGCTATCGTTGCTAAAGCTAAAAACGCTTAATCATTCGCATTAAGATAAATAAAAAGAGGAGCTTCATCAGAAGTTCCTCTTTTTTCATTTAACTCCTCACCCAAGCTAAAGAAATATGCAAATCGCAATCACAATCATTCTTCTTGTCATATCCAATCTGTTTATGACTTTTGCCTGGTACGGTCATCTCAAGATGAAACAGTTCAGCTGGTTCGAATCCCTCCCACTCATCGGAGTCATCCTGTTCAGCTGGAGCATCGCCCTTTTCGAGTATATTTTTCAAGTCCCGGCCAACCGCATCGGATTCAAAGAAAATGGAGGCCCATTCACGCTCATGCAGCTCAAGATCATCCAGGAAGTGATCACACTCACTATATTCGTCATCTTCAGCAACCTGCTCTTCAAAGGCGAATCCCTGCAGTGGAACCACTTCGCAGCTTTCTGCTGTCTGATAGCAGCCGTGTATTTTGTGTTTATGAAGTAACTCAAACCCCTTCAGGCATCAGAGTAAAGATCACTGTGAAATCATAGGAACATAAAACACAACAAGCAATCAGATTTCAGCCTGATTGCTTGTTGTGTTATAGTTTCTACCTATCATCGTAGTTGAAGCCCCCTCTTTGCAAAATGGTTTTTAAAATAGCCATCTTGAATAGATAGAATTAAGCCTGGCAAATCAGACTGAAGCAACCGCAAAGCCTCATTCGCCTTCGTCACCACATCCGCATCTCCCCGTTTAATCCGCTCAAGCTTACCATTCAGCACCTTCGCCTTCTCACCACCCTGAAGTTTATTAAACAAAGCCGTCTGAATATCTGTAATAATCGAATTCACATCCTGAAGCATCGCAGTCTTAGTTGTCGAATAGTCACCCAGGAGATGCGAATTATAAACAATACTCGCAAAAGCATTGCTGTAATCACGCTCCCTGCCACTCATACCAAAACCCAGCGTCGAAGCCGTACGCTCCATCACCTGCCGGTTTCTTCTCGCCTGCTCCGTTCTGATTTTTTCTTTAAAAGACTGCAGCGTCTGCTCACTCCAGCCACATTTCCCCGCCTGCTCTTCAAGCTGAGGACTCCAGGGCTGCGTATTAAATCCCCAGTGAAAAAACAGCCGGTGACCATACTTACCCCACGAAAAATTCTGATGCGGAGCATCCCTCAGTCCCGGGAAATACGTATTATAAGGAAAATCAATCGTTTTATGAATCACTTCAAACCAATCAGAAACAACATCCGACCGCGAAAAAGGCATCACCGAATAAGCATCCGCCTCATGACCTCCAGCCTTTCCCCTCCCGAAAGATTTTGAGAAAAGTGAAAAGCTCAGGGAGATCAGTATAAAAAACAGAGATAATTTTTTCATTCCAGAAAAGTTATAAACATCAATCCTTCTCTTTGTATGCTAATATACCAAAGAACACCGCTCCAATCAGATCAATAAAAGACCATAATTCCTTATTCAGATAAACCGGGATCAATGGATTGAATAGAATTGCTATCAAAATAAAAACAACAAATAAGGTATTATTCTTATTATTATACTGCACAGCATTATATAGTGGTTCCCCTTATTAGACAATATATACAGTCATTTAAGGTGGATTTATCCTTTATATGAGGGATTAATATTTCTAATATTTTAACAACAAGATACCTACGCAGCCTGATACATTTGAGCCGGCGTTTTATATT
>JBOFDD010000237.1:0-25441 GCA_051646645.1 Bacteroidales bacterium
AGCCATTTCCGTTAATCCTGCATATCCAACTATTGATTATTAGCGATTAATAAATACAAACTATTATCAACAGAATTAACAATGCGGTATTACAGCCTGTATATCTGCAGTTTAGTGATGTGAGAAACTTTAGTTAATATTCTATTTTTCATATAAATTCAAAGTAATCTGTGTAAAATAAAAAAGCGCTATCTGATTATAAAAAACCTTTGCGAGCCATACGTCTCTTAAAATCATACTGCCACCATCCCTGCCATTTCAGATAATCTGCTGGTTGAAAGAAAGGTTTAACCTCTTGCTGAAATATCGTACTGAACCCTGAAATCTGACTATACTTATCAGCATCCGAAAGTGTCTTTTGTTTGAGAACATTGTGCTCTTTAATCGCATATCTGTTATACGCTTTTTTAAAATCGGCAATCTGCACCTTATTTAAACCATACTTTCGGCTGAGCATATGATCTAAAGAGTTCTCGTTTACCTTTTTCCAACGCGCCGCCACAGGAGAGGATACTTCAGAAAAGACTCTGCGCTCCTTTTCCTGCTCATTATTTATAAGATCCAACTTTATCTGCTGCTCTTTTTCTTTTGCTGAATACAGAAGCTTTAAGTTTACTATGATCCTCTTCTATTTTAGTTATAGCTAACGCTTCTTTGTATGATGCCCCGTATTTATCCATATTGGCAAGAGTATTTAAATGATCTTTTTTGATATTTATATACCACTCTCCGTCTGTAGAACCAAGTATACGAATAATTTGATTATTAAGTTCCTTAAGCATTGCGTCTTCCTGCTCAAATTTTTCATTTTGAGGGATTGAACTTTTCAGCATATTATTTCGCTTCGTTTCCCATTCAACTTCCGCTTTATATAAGTCCTGCAACTTTGATCGAGGAACAAATTTTGTTTCACTGAGAAGTAAATAGCATTCATTGTTCTGATTCAGCTGATTCCATGAACGATATCTTCCCTTTGAAAAGATCTGACTAATCTGGTCGCCGTATCTCTCATAAAGCTTTTTTTGTTTTGTCCTGTATTGAGCCGAGCTCATAACCTGGCTTTTAAGCAATTCTTCATCCTTTTTCATGCTGGATAAGACCTTATCATAAGCTGCAACTTTCAAGTGATGAATTTTATAAACATTCATCAGATATTCTTTCCGCCTATTCTGATTTACTCCGGACCCAACATTCTGTGAATATCCGGCATTTACGGTTAAAAAAAGAAGTAAAAAAAATAAAGATTTTACTCATAATTAAAATTTTAAGTTTATATAATAATTGTGTCACCACCAAATTTGGTTTCCATCCTCGTATGTAAATGGTCCTCCTCACGCCCTTTGGTCAGATTTCGTAACCATAACAATGCCCCTTTCGGCACATTTTCATAAATAAGACTATCACTGTCGGCTATCGTCTGTCCTAAACTACTCCATTTATTATTATTCCAATAAAACAACTCATAACGATTATTCACTGCTACAGCATTATCATCATTACGCGGCGCAAAAACAATAGATCCAAGGCTTATGGATTTCCTCAAGTCTGCTCCGGCCCAGATATCCACACCTATACCTGCATTAATTTGATAATAAGTCAATGGGTCAGAATCAAAAATATTTTTCATCGAAGTACCACTATCCATTCCTTCCGGCAGCATAGGAGCAAAAGATAAGCAGGCTCCATTTTTATCATACAGTTTAAATTCAGCTATGCTAAATGTCCCTTTAGGTCGACGATAACGTATATAACGATATGGCTTATCTGAGACAATCTGTACCTGTTGCATTTTGGATTCAGGAATATTTACTATTTTAAAGAGTTCAACAGCATCAGAAAAATCCTTTTTATTTGCTCCTTCAAATACTCCGTAAAGCATAAGTTTTGCAAAGTTGACAATCCTGATGTTCAATGGAAACTTGCGCCTTAAAATGACTCTCTCAGAAATAGATATGTCAGCTTTAATTTCACAGATAGAATCATCCGATATAACCACCGGATTTTGAGCAGGCAATACCACTCCATTCTTCCAGAAAGAGGGAAGATATAATATTCCTCTTCCCAGATCAAGAGACTCAGCCGATTCAGTTTTATTAAATAGAGAGCCTGTTCCGACGTGTGGAAACGTACCATCTACAGATGCAGCGACGGGCTTCCATCCATTTGGAGAAAAAACGGATAGATACGTCATCCCCTCTGATTTATTATTTAAACGATAAGTACAGGTGCCAATTTGATGATCTCCTGTGACATCTAAAATATCACTATTGCAAAACAAATCAGGGGCGGCTTCTCTGTCCTGAATATTTTGCTGTATAGAGTACATCCTACGGTAAACCTTTGGCGTTTTCCGAAAAAGAAAGCTCTCTTCGGGCGTATCATCAAAATGGTTCAATGGATAAGTACTACCATCAGGCATAATAACTGTAGCAAAAGAATGTCCGATATTAAGACTTCCCCAACAAGGGACAAATTCATACGCTGCTGGTATACCTGCGGATCTTAAAGCCATAACAAGTAAAATAGTCCGATCATCACATTTCCCATATTTACCACGAATAATATCAGTGTAGGATTTAGGCAAATCGGTATAAAAATCAGACGATAAATTTAGCCTGATTAAGGAATTAATGTGATCCGCTGCCTCTCTGATACTATCGGGAGATGAGGAATAAAAATGTCTGGCACAATACCATTTCCAATAATACTCCAATGGTTCATGGGCAATTCTGTAGGGGAGTATATATTCCAGAAACTGATCAAAACTATACTCTTTTAAATAAGAAGAATTCTCTCGCAACCTAAAAGAATATTCTAAGGAAGCAGATAAAGAATCTGCCTTTACGACATCAATATCATTAACTATAATATTGCCCGCTGTAATAGAACTTTTACCTGGCAGATTCCGTATTAGGTAACATGCAGCAGCATATTTATCTCTATCCTCATTACTTTTATAAGTTTCTAAAAACTGAATAAGCTCTCCTTTATTCAAATCTGAATTCTCAGCAATTGACCAAGCTTCGTTTTCATATTTATTTGAAGAACAAGAACTAATAATAAAATAAATAAAGAGATACAAACCAAAACGCATAAGCAAATTAATTATCTATTTGTGTGTATTTTTTACATACAAAAGCGAATATACTACATAAACCACAACCAATATTAATCTAAATATAAAAAACAACACTTATATTTAATAAATTAACAACAAGAAAAATAAAACTACAGTTACATTTTGATTCTATAGCGTAATATATTATTTCTTGTTATATATTTTTCCATGATAAATACGAAACAAATAATTTACCAGATATATTTATTTTTTCAGTTAATCAATTTACAGATTTATATTGAAGAAAATAGCCGCTAAAAACGGTAACTTCGCAGAATAATGGACGATAATATGACTAAAGAAAATAGAAAGATTGAATTTGCTCCTTTACAGGGGTTTACAGAATCTGTTTACAGAGAGCTTCACGCAAAGTACTTCGGAGGGGTAGATAACTATTATACTCCTTTTGTACGAATAGAAAGAGGCGATTTCCGCAACAGAGAATTGCGCGATATTCTTCCTGAAAACAATCAGCTTTCGCATGCCATTCCCCAGATGATTGCTTCAACTCCGGATGAACTGAACCGCATTGCTGATAAATTTCGCGAACATGGTTATACGCGTGCTGACCTGAATATGGGATGTCCGTTCCCGCTGATTGCGAATAAACACAAAGGCGCAGGACTGCTTCCTTTTGCAGACGAAGTAAAAACTTTACTTGAGGCTGTTAACCAGCGTACAGATCTGACTTTCTCATTAAAAATCCGTCTTGGCTGGGACTCTCCTGAACAAGGTTTGGCTCTTATGGATATGATCAACGAAACGAATCTGTCGCAACTGACTATTCATTCCCGATTGGGTAAACAACAGTATAAAGGAGAGGTAGATATGGAGGCTTTCAGTCAATTCTATGAACGCTGCAAACATCCTTTGCTATATAATGGTGATATTAAAACAATCGATGAGATCGATCAGACTCTTGAACGTTATCCGAACCTATCGGGTATTATGATCGGCAGAGGATTACTTGAGAATCCGGCTCTGGCATGGGAGTGGAAGAATAATACAACGATGACGGATGCCGAGAAAAGAGAGAAAATCCGCAAAATGCATGAAGAGCTTGTAGAAATCTATCGCAATTCATTGCAGGGTGAACATCAGATTCTGGCTAAACTTCAGGCTGTATGGGAATATCTGTATCCGGAAGGAGAAAAGAGATTGCGCAAGAAGATCGTAAAGAGTGGTAAACTAGATAACTATCTGCAAGCTGTCCGCGATCTGCTTTATTGACAAAAGGAGCACAAAAAGGGCATTCGAGTAACTTTTTGCTTTTCGCTAATCGTCAGGAATGCCCTTCTTTCAAACTCTGATCAATCCGTCAGGATAGAGCAAAACTACGACCAATTAGTAACTACCTAATATTCAGGTACGTAAAACCACAAATTTTCAACCGTATATACGCGCCGCAAGATACATATGATTTTGCCGCGAGATACGGTTGAAAATATATTTTCGAACGTATCTCGCGGCGAAAACATACGGTTGAATTTTTCAATTCGACCGTATGTTTTTCCAAAAACAAAGGAGCAAATTTTATTTTGCCGCCTGCAAACCGCGAAAACCTGCTTTCGTATCTTTTTTTAGCTACTTTTTCTCATTTTCAGCCAAAAGTTTTGATTAAAAATCCGAACAATATTTTTTTGACATTATGATTCTTTAGAGGGGCAAATAGAAACTATTTGTTTTGCCTGATACGATAATAAAAAAAGGATATCCTCTATGGATATCCTTTTTTTATGCCTTTCGAATACTCAAAACTAGTATTCCACTTTATAATCTTTAGGCAAAGAAACACCTTTCCATGCTTTTTTAGTTGTCCAGTCAGCCGGAGCATCTGTCCAAAACTTATTATCCGCAGGTAATCCAAGAGGAAGGAAACTCAGTGTAGCCATATAAAGACTACCGGTTGAAGTATAGAAATCGGCAATTTCAGGCTGACTTCCGTTAAAACCTAATACCAACCAGCCTTTGTCATTAAAGTTCTGATTACCCTCATACATATTGCGATGAACAGCTGTAAGTGCGCAACGAACCTGAGCCGGAGAGATATGAGCCGGAAGCTCTTCACGAAGTGCCACATCAGCCAGAGACTGGAATGCAGCTGTACGGTAAGTTACCGAACGACCAAAAGCCGGGTAAGTACCGTCGGGACCGATTATACGCTCTGAAAACTCGGCATGTCTGACCATCCGTTTCATTGCTTCTTCAAGCTCTTCTGCATTTGCTTTTTTCAAAGGTTGCATCGTCTCAAGCATAGCTACCATCATCGGATGCATTACGTATGCATTGTAATAATCCATGCTGAATTTCTTCCCGTCACTGTACCAGCCGTCACCAACGTACCATTCTTTGACTTTATTCTTAGCAACCATCATGCGGAAAGGATCGGATTGCTGATCCTGTTGTCCCAGAAAAGCCTCGGTCAAGCCCGTAAAAAGCAACCAGTTATTATAGGCTCCTGTGCGATCACGTAATGATTTAAAGGCGTCAATATATCTTTGTTTTGTCACATCGTCAAGAGGTTCCCACAAAGCTTTAGGTGCACGCAAGAAAGCATGTACCAGATAGGCTGCATCAACAATTGGCTGTGGATATTCTGTGAAGTTAAGTTTATCAGGAGAAGCGGGGTCAACGGCATTCTTCAGTCCTTTCAATACCTCCTCGCGCATTTGCTTACGCAATTTACCTTCTTCGGTATTGTCGTCCGGAAGTTCGAGCCACGGAGCTACACCGGCAAGTGTACGTCCTACAGCTTCTAAATAAGTCATTTTTAAAGGATCGCCCGAATAATTCGGTGCTGCCTCTACAGGCATATTCTGACGCAAAGTACCTTCTGCAAGGTTATGAATAACCGGATAAGATATCTTCCATAAATAATTTACCCACAAAGCGCGGTCTTGTGCTCCGCTTTGCATCGTCTCTGTCTGATTCTTTTTAGCTTTTGATCCTTTTTTACCCTGAGCGAAGGCAGGAGAGAGGCATAAAACAAGAAATGCAAACAATACTGCCAAGTTTAGTTTTTTCATATATCTGAATTTTGTAATATTCTATTGGTTCTGTCTGACAAATATAAAGAAAACAGCTAAATATATTGGAGTATCAGAAAACAATATATGCTAACAGATGCCAAACAAAAAACCGGCTATCTGCAGATTCAGATAGCCGGTTTAAAGTATTTGATCAAATCTTGTTAGTTTGTCTGTTTCAATTGCTGATGATGTTTTTTCTCTTCAACAGCTTCAACTACATTCATAACATAGTCGCCAAGCTTCTCACATTCCATGATGATATCCATGTAGTTCGTACCAGCCTGGTAAGTATATAATTTACCGTTAACATCTTCCAGATTCTGACGACGAAGCATTCCTCTGTAGTTGTTTATTTCTTTCTCACGATTGTGCATTCCGTCAAAATCAGATTTAGAAATAGTTTCTTCGTGTGCATCTTTCGACATGAGATCATGAAGAGCTTTCAAATCGTCTTCAATAAGATCAAACATACGCTCAATATGCTGATTCATCTCATCTGTGAATTCGATATGACTTTTAGCTTTGTGATTAATTGTTCTCGCAATATGGAAACAGCTATCACCGATACTTTCAATCTCTGTTACCTTAGTCAGCATACGACGAATAGCCGATTTACTTTCTGAGCTCAGACGACCTTCAGATACAAGGTTCAGATAGTTCGCAATCTCAATTTCCATTCTGTCACTGATTCCTTCGTATTTCTCAATACGCGAGAATAGCTTCACAAACTCATCGCTGTTTGGTTTTTCTTTATATAACTGGCGAACAAAGCTAAACATACGCTGAGTTCTTTCAACATACACAAGAATCTCTTTACGAGCCTGTACAATTGAAAACTCTGCTGTAGAAAGCATACCTGTAGAAATATACTGAAGATGAAAATCTTCTTCGTTTTTCTTCTGTTTGATCAATGTCGATACTACCCATACATAACCTTTTACAAACCAGATCATGATAAACATGTTCGTAATATTAAAGATAGTATGGAACATTGAAAGTGCATAAGATACAGATACCTGGCCAGCCTGATATTGTTCACGCAAAGCAATAAGCTTAGGATCTGTAAGTACCTCTTTACTTTCAATAAGCGCTTGAGTCTGAGATGACATATTATGCGTCAGATTCATTAATGCACTCGGATCGCCTAACCCATATTCAAGCATGATATAGTTAATCATTGCCATAAATGGTTTAAACAGGATCAAAACCCAGGTTACACCGAAAACATTAAACATCAGGTGAGAAAGCGCTGCACGCTTTGCTGAAACATTTGCATTGATTGCAGCGATATTAGCAGTAATTGTAGTTCCAATGTTTTCTCCTAATACCATCGCTGCTGCAATATCATAAGTAATCCATCCTTTACTACACATTACAAGCGTAATTGCCATAGTTGCACTGGATGACTGAACAACAATTGTAAGGATTGTCCCAATAAGAAGGAAAAGAAGAGTAGAAGCAAATCCCATTTGCGTGTACTCTGTAAGGAACTGAAGAATTTCAGGGTTGCTCTTAATATCCGGAACGGCATTTTTAAGAAAATCAAGCCCCATAAACAAGAAAGCAAAACCAATCATGAATTCACCCCATGACTTTCGCTTGCTATTTGAAGAGAAGATTAATGGAATAGAAAGACCGATAAGAGGCAGTGCGATAACACTGATACTAAATTTAAATCCAAAGAAGGAAATAATCCACGCTGTTACAGTCGTACCAATGTTGGCTCCCATAATTACTGTAATAGATTGCGCAAGTGTCAGCAACCCTGCGTTCACAAAACTTACAACCATTACGGTTGTTGCCGAAGACGACTGAATAAGAGCTGTGATAAGTACTCCAGTCAAGACACCCATCAATCGGTTTTTAGTCATCGTGGCCAAAATTCCACGAAGCCTGTCACCAGCTACTTTTTGTAACCCTTCGCTCATCACTTTCATCCCGTAAAGGAACATCCCCAGTGAACCACAAAGCGTCAAAAAATCATAGAATGAATAATTCATTGTTTTAAAATTACTGTTTTGTTGGTTATATTATTCTGTCTTATAGTGTTATCGGACAAATTTATATAAAAAAGAGCCGAATTTTCTAACTTGATTTCTTATAATTTGTATATTAGGCGAATAAAGTTTGTTTGTAATAAGAGTGTAATATTAAATGATATATTTACCTCAATTGCAAACAATAGACTTCTTTACAAGTATACTTACCTATAAGTAATAACCATTTTATTCCGCTAAAATCGGAAATAACAGAGACACTAAAATTCATTTTAACCTTTTAATATGAAATTGTAATGAAAAATGAAGTTCGTGTATATTGTAAAAACACAAATACCTTCCATTGTGTTCCCATTGGAACCTCATTAATTGAAATTGCAGAACTTATCGGACTAAAACTACCTTATAAGCTAATCGCTGCAAGAGTAAATAACAAAACTGAAGGATTAAGATTCCGCATATACAATGCTAAAGATATTGAGTTTATAGATATTCGTTCTTCTTCGGGGATGAGATGTTATACACGCTCTCTTTGCTTTATATTGTACAAAGCAATAGAGGAATTATTTCCGGGAGCCGAGCTAAGAATTGAACATCCGATTTCCCGAGGATACTATTTTACTATTACTCATCAAGAGCCTATTGATATTCACAAGTTGAATGCAATAAAAAAACGGATGAGTGAGATCGTTAATGATAATCTTCACTTCAAACGCCTCGAAGGACAATATGAGGAAGTGCTTACCATCTTCAAACAAAAGAATAAAAAAGACATATACAATCATTTAAAATCTACCGGGGATAGTTATTACTCTTACTATAAGCTTGGAGATCTGATTGACTACTACTATGGATGCCTGGCTCCTTCAACGGGGTATATAACCATGTGGGATATCCAGATATACAATGGAGGATTTCTGCTTAAAATTCCAAATCGGGAAAATCCGAATATCATGGAGTATCCGCTGCATCAACCCAAGCTACTTGAAATATTTTCAGAAAACGTGAAGTTCAATAAAATTATCGGACTTCAGAATGTGGGAGAATTGAACAAGGCCATTTCTTTGGACTTAACAAGCGATCTTATAAAACTATCCGAAGCTCTGCATGAGAAAAGAATCGCACGTATTGCGGACGATATTGCTGCCAGAAAAGATGTAAAAGTAATTCTTATATCAGGCCCTTCCTCTTCAGGTAAAACTACGTTCTCGAAACGTTTAAGTATCCAGCTGATGACAAACCTGATCCGCCCAATTGCTATCTCTCTTGACGATTATTTCTTAAACAGAGACGATACTCCTCTTGACGAAAACGGTGATCACGATTTTGAATCACTGTATGCATTAGATCTGAAAAAGTTCAATGAAGATCTGGATCGAATACTTGAGGGAGAAAAAGTTGATTTGCCTACTTTTAATTTCGAAACAGGTAAAAGGGAATATAAGGGTAAAAGTATCCAGCTAAAAGAAAACAATGTACTACTTCTTGAAGGTATCCATGCATTAAATCCGGATTTAACTCCTTCGATTGAAGAAAAGCTGAAATACAAAATTTATGTTTCGGCTCTGACTACTATTTCTCTGGACGATCATAACTGGATTCCGACTACAGATAACCGGCTACTCCGGAGGATTATCCGTGACAGTAAATACAGAAAATACTCTGCTAAAGATACGATTTCAAGATGGGAGAGCGTAAGAAGGGGAGAGGAGAAGTGGATCTTTCCATTTCAGGAAAATGCAGATGCTATGTTTAATTCAGCTTTATTATTTGAGCTACCTGTAATAAAGAATCATGCTGAACCTTTATTAAAAGAGGTCCCTCAAAACTGTAAAGAGTATGCTGAGGCTTACCGGCTTCTGAAGTTCCTGAACTACTTTAAGCCTATTTATGAAAGAGAAATTCCTTCGACATCGTTGTTGCGCGAATTTCTCGGAGGAAGTAGTTTCAGGTATTAACATACATAATTTCGTAATCAATAAACAAAAAAGGGTGTCCATCAGGACACCCTTTTTATATTATTCAACGTCAATCAAAGTTCTGCGAGTAGCAAAAGCTTTCTCGTATTCTTCTTTTGGACCAACGATAATTTTCTCGAATTCACGCTGACCTGTTCCGGCTGGAATCAAGTGACCGCAAATAACGTTCTCTTTCAAACCTTCAAGTCTGTCGATTTTACCATTAATAGCAGCATCGTTAAGAACTTTAGTAGTTTCCTGGAACGAAGCAGCTGAGATAAAGCTTGATGTTTGAAGAGCAGCACGTGTGATACCTTGCAGATTCTGAGATGAAGTCGCAGGGATTGCATCACGAACTTCTACAAGTTTCATATCGCGGCGTTTCAACATTGAGTTCTCATCACGTAATTTACGAGGAGTAACAATCTGACCTGGTTTCAATACCTGAGAATCTCCGGCATCAACAACCACTTTTTTGCCCCAGATACGATCATTTTCTTCCATGAAATCATGTTTATCAATGATCTGTGCTTCAAGGAAGCGAGTATCACCCGGATCAACAATAGTTACTTTACGCATCATCTGACGAACAATAACCTCGAAGTGTTTGTCATTGATCTTCACACCCTGAAGACGGTAAACGTCCTGAACTTCGTTCACGATGTACTCTTGTACTGCTGTAGGTCCTTTAATATTAAGGATATCAGCAGGAGTAGTAGCACCGTCAGAAAGTGGAGTACCAGCGCGTACATAGTCATTCTCCTGAACAAGGATTTGTTTAGAAAGAGATACTAAATACTTCTTAGTTTCACCAGTTTTAGACGTAACGGAGATCTCACGATTACCACGTTTTACTTTACCGAACTTAACCTCACCATCGATCTCAGCAACAACTGCAGGATTAGATGGGTTACGAGCTTCGAACAACTCAGTTACACGTGGAAGACCTCCCGTGATATCACCTGCTTTACCTACGGCACGCGGGATTTTCACGAATTCTTCACCGGCTTTGATTTCATCACCCTCTTCCTTCATCAAGTGGGCACCCACCGGAAGGTTATAAGTTTTGATGATATTTCCGTTTTTGTCAACGATATTAGCAGCAGGTACTTTAGTACGCTCACGAGATTCAATAATAATCTTTTCGCGAAGACCTGTTGTTTCGTCAGACTCAACTTTATATGTAATATTCTCAATAACGCTTTCAAGCTCAACGCGACCCGCAACCTCAGAAACGATAACGGCATTAAATGGATCCCATTCACAGATTACATCGCCTTTCTTAACATTATCACCCGGATTGAAATATAATTTCGAACCATAAGGGATATTTGTTGTCGTAAGTACGATTTTTGTATTAGGATCTACAACACGAAGTTCAGCCAGACGGCTAACAACGATTTGTACATTTTTACCTGTTTCGTCAACAGTTTCTACAGTACGTAGCTCATCGATTTCAAGGAAACCATCATAACGAGAAGTTACGTTTGAAATTGCTGCGATATTCGAAGCAACCCCCCCGACGTGGAAAGTACGAAGAGTAAGCTGAGTACCCGGCTCACCAATAGACTGAGCTGCAATAACACCAACTGCCTCACCTTTCTGTACCATTTTACCAGTAGCAAGGTTACGTCCGTAACAACGTGCACAAACACCTTTCTTAGACTCACAAGTCAATACTGAACGGATTTCAACACGCTCAATTGGTGAGTTTTGGATAGCTTTGGCCATATCTTCGTTGATTTCTTCACCTGAGCTACAGATAAGTTCACCTGTAAGCGGGTGCTGAATATCATGAACTGATACACGACCAAGAATACGTTCGTACAGAGAAGCAACAACTTCTTCGTTATTTTTAACCTCAGTACAGATCAAACCACGCAGAGTACCACAGTCATCTTCGTGGATAATCACATCCTGAGCAACGTCAACAAGACGACGAGTCAAATATCCTGCATCGGCAGTTTTCAACGCCGTATCCGCAAGACCTTTACGAGCACCGTGGGTAGAGATAAAGTACTCTAACACCGACAGACCTTCTTTAAAGTTCGACAAGATCGGGTTCTCGATAATCTGACCACCTTCAGCACCGGCTTTTTGTGGTTTAGCCATCAAACCACGCATACCTGATAACTGACGGATCTGCTCTCTGGAACCACGGGCTCCCGAGTCAAGCATCATATAAACAGAGTTGAACCCTTGATTATCTGTTGCCATTTGCTTCATCAAAATATCAGAAAGCTTCGAGTTAACGTGTGTCCATGTATCAATGATCTGGTTATAACGCTCGTTGTAGGTAATGAATCCCATGTTATAGTCATTCAAAATCTGCTCAACTTCTTTATAACCTTCCTGTACTAATTCTTCTTTTTGTGCTGGGATAATAACGTCTTCAAGGTTGAATGAAAGACATCCTCTAAACGCCATTTTATAACCCAAATCTTTAATATCATCAAGGAATTGTGCTGTACGTGTTACACCACAAACTTTGATCACATTACCGATAATATCACGAAGTGATTTTTTAGAAAGGATCTCATTCAAGTATCCAACTTCTTTCGGTACGAACTCGTTCACCATGATACGACCTACTGATGTTTCGCGAAGTACAGTCACTGTATTTCCGTTTTCATCAAGATCTTCAACCATAACGTGAACCGGAGCGTGAAGCGTCACACGACCTTCGTTGTAAGCGATAATTGCTTCTTCAGGACCGTAAAACTTCAAACCTTCACCTTTCGCACCCGGACGTAGTTTAGAGATATAATAAAGACCCAAAACCATGTCCTGAGATGGAACGGTAATAGGAGCACCATTCGCAGGATTCAAGATATTATGAGATGCAAGCATCAACATTTGCGCCTCAAGAACAGCTTCATTACCCAATGGTAAGTGAACAGCCATCTGGTCACCATCAAAGTCGGCATTGAACGCCGTACAAGATAGCGGGTGCAATTGAATAGCTTTACCTTCAATCATTTTTGGCTGGAACGCCTGGATACCCAAACGGTGAAGAGTAGGGGCACGGTTTAATAATACCGGATGACCTTTCATCACGTGTTCCAGAATGTCCCAAACAACAGGCTCTTTTCTGTCAACGATTTTTTTCGCTGATTTCACAGTCTTAACAATACCACGCTCAATCAATTTACGGATTACGAATGGTTTGAAAAGTTCTGCAGCCATCAATTTAGGAATACCACATTCGTGCATTTTCAACTCAGGACCGACGACGATTACCGAACGTGCAGAGTAGTCAACACGCTTACCAAGCAAGTTCTGACGGAAACGACCTTGTTTACCTTTCAAACTATCTGAAAGAGATTTCAATGGTCTGTTAGCATCATTCTTAACTGAGCTCGATTTTCTTGAGTTATCCAAAAGTGAATCTACCGCTTCCTGAAGCATACGCTTCTCGTTACGAAGGATTACTTCCGGAGCTTTGATCTCGATCAATCGTTTCAAACGGTTGTTACGTATAATAACACGACGATACAAGTCATTTAAGTCTGAAGTTGCGAAACGTCCACCGTCAAGAGGTACTAACGGACGAAGTTCTGGTGGAATAACCGGGATCACTTTCATGACCATCCATTCCGGTTTGTTTCTATGTTTTGAAGCACGGAAAGATTCTACAACCTGTAGTCTTTTTAATGCTTCAGCTTTTCTTTGTTGAGAGCCATCAGTATTTGCTCTGTGACGCAACTCATAAGATAATGAGTCAAGATCCAGACGTTGAAGCAAATCAATTAGTGCTTCAGCACCCATCTTAGCGATGAATTTGTTTGGATCATTATCGTCTAACATCTGATTTTCGCGTGGAAGTTCATCTAAAATATTCAGATATTCTTCTTCAGACAAAAGATCAAATTTAGCAAGACCGTCTTGTTCTTTTACACCTGGCTGGATTACTACATAACGCTCATAATAAACGATAGCATCCATTTTCTTTGTTGGTAAACCAAGAAGGTAACCAATTTTGTTAGGCAAAGAACGGAAATACCAAATGTGTGCAACAGGAACAACAAGCTGAATGTGCCCCATACGCTCACGACGAACTTTCTTTTCAGTAACCTCTACACCACAACGGTCACAAACAATACCTTTATAACGGATACGTTTGTATTTACCACAATGACATTCGTAATCTCTTACCGGACCGAAAATACGTTCGCAGAATAAACCGTCACGCTCTGGTTTATAGGTACGATAGTTTATTGTTTCAGGTTTTAATACTTCACCACTTGAATTCTCCAGTATTTCTTCCGGAGAAGCTAAACCGATCGAAATCTTAGTGAAATTATTTCTAACCTTGTTTTCTCTTCTAAAAGCCATATACTAATGTATAAAGAGTTGATTTCTGAAAAATATAAAGCATTAAAATAGTTACCGGGAAGGCTAAAAACCTTCCCTTGTAACTAATATGCATTTTTACTCAAGATTTACACTTAAACCAAGACCTTTAAGTTCGTGTAGTAACACGTTCAATGACTCAGGAATACCTGCAGCCGGCATTGGTTCACCCTTAACAATTGCCTCGTACGCTTTAGAACGTCCGTTTACATCGTCAGATTTGATAGTCAAAATCTCCTGAAGAATATGAGCAGCACCGAATGCTTCGATAGCCCACACCTCCATCTCTCCGAAACGCTGACCACCGAACTGAGCTTTACCACCCAGAGGCTGTTGCGTAATCAAAGAGTAAGGACCAATAGAACGAGCGTGCATTTTGTCTTCAACCATGTGACCAAGTTTCAACATATATGTTACCCCTACAGTCGCAGTCTGGTCAAAACGTTCACCTGTACCACCATCGTGAAGGTAAGCTTTACCATAACGTGGAATACCTGCTTTATCTGTCCATTGGTTCAAATCGTCAAGATCAGCACCGTCAAAGATCGGAGTAGCAAACTTAACTCCAAGATCTTTACCTGCCCATCCCAGTACAGCTTCGAAAATCTGCCCAAGGTTCATACGGGAAGGTACCCCAAGAGGGTTAAGAACGATATCAACCGGTGTACCGTCTTCAAGGAATGGCATATCTTCATCACGTACAACACGGGATACAATACCCTTGTTACCGTGGCGACCCGCCATCTTATCACCTACACCAATTTTACGTTTCTTTGCGATGTAAACTTTCGCCAATTGAATGATACCTGTTGGAAGTTCATCACCAATTGTAAGATCAAATTTCTTACGCTTAAGCTCAGCATCCAACTCTTTGTATTTCTTCAGATAGTTCATGATAACTTGTTTGATAAGCTCATTTTTGTGCTCATCTGAAGTCCATGCGCTAACATGAATACTGTTGTAATCAAGTTCTCTTAAATTGCGATCTGTAAATTTAGATCCTGTAGTGATAAGCTCAACTCCTAAATAGTCTTTAACTCCCTGAGAAGTCAAACCTTCTGTAAGAACCAATAACTTATCAACAAGTACAGATTTCAATTTACTCAATTTCAACTCGTACTCTTCATCAAGTTTAGGCAGAATTGCTTTATCCGCATTTCTTCCTTTTTTCACTTTCATTGCACGAGAGAACAGGTTTGTTCCGATAACAACACCAGATAAAGATGGAGAAGCTTTCAAAGAAGCGTCTTTCACATCACCAGCTTTGTCACCGAAGATCGCACGAAGAAGTTTCTCTTCCGGTGAAGGATCAGATTCTCCTTTAGGAGTAATCTTACCGATCATGATATCACCAGGAATAATACGTGCACCAACACGAACGATACCTCTTTCATCTAGATCTTTAGTAGCTTCTTCACTTACGTTCGGAATATCTGAAGTCAGCTCTTCCATACCGCGTTTTGTTTCGCGTACTTCAAGAGAATACTCATCAACGTGAACTGAAGTAAAGATATCTTCACGAACTACACGTTCGCTAATAACGATCGCATCCTCATAGTTATAACCTTTCCAAGGCATGTATGCCACTTTAAGGTTTTTACCAAGAGCAAGCTCTCCTTGTTGTGTTGAATAACCTTCAGTTAAGATCTGACCTTTTTCTACACGCTGACCCGGACGACAAATCGGACGCAAGTCAATAGTTGTATTCTGGTTCGTTTTTCTGAACTTAGGAATTCTATATTCTTTTACTGAAGTTTCGAAGCTTACAAACTCTTCATCTTCAGATCTGTCATAGTTAATACGAATAACATTCGCATCTACATACTCAATGTAACCACCTCTTTCTGCTGTAATCTGTGTACGAGAGTCACGAATCAACTGACCTTCGATACCAGTACCAACGATAGGAGCTTCTGCTCTTAACAAAGGAACAGCCTGGCGCATCATGTTAGATCCCATCAACGCACGGTTGGCATCATCATGCTCAAGGAACGGAATCAATGAAGCCGCAATAGATGCAATCTGAGTAGGAGAAACGTCCATCAAGTCAACTTCTGCTGGCTCAACTAACGGGAAGTCACCTTCCTGACGAGCTTTCACGCGGGAACGGATAAACTCTCCATTATCATTAAGAGGAGCATTACCCTGAGCGATGATCTTACCTTCTTCTTCTTCAGCTGTCAGGTAAGTAATATCACCCAAATCAACGCGTCCTTCATTAACAACACGGTAAGGCGTTTCAATAAATCCTAACTCGTTGATTTTAGCGTATACACACAATGATGAAATCAAACCGATGTTTGGTCCCTCAGGAGTTTCAATCGGACAAAGACGACCATAGTGAGTATAGTGAACGTCACGAACCTCAAATCCGGCACGATCACGAGACAAACCACCAGGACCCAGTGCAGACATACGACGTTTGTGAGTCAACTCTGCAAGAGGGTTGGTCTGATCCATGAACTGAGACAATGCATTCGTTCCGAAGAAAGAATTGATTACAGAAGAAATAGTCTTCGCATTAATCAAATCAATCGGAGTAAATACCTCATTGTCGCGAACATTCATACGATCACGAATTGTACGTGCCATACGAGCTAAACCGATACCAAACTGGTTATATAGTTGCTCACCTACGGTACGAACACGACGGTTACTTAAGTGGTCAATATCATCAACAATCGCCTTAGAGTTAATCAACTCAATCAGGTATTTAATAATTGAAATGATATCTTCTTTTGTAAGTACCTTAACATCAGAATCAATATTTAACTCAAGTTTTTTATTAATTCTGAAACGTCCTACTTCACCTAAATCATATCTCTTATCAGAGAAGAACAGGTTCTGAATTACCTCGCGTGCACTTGCATCATCTGCAGGTTCAGCACTACGAAGCTGACGATATATATAAATAACTGCCTCTTTTTCGGAGTTACTTGGGTCTTTCTGAAGCGTATTATAAATAATTGCATAATCAGAAAGATTCATTTCCTCTTTGTGAAGAAGGATTGACGCTGTACCTGAATCGATAATATCATCAATATGCTCTTCTTCAAGGACAGTCTCACGATCAATAACAATTTCGTTACGCTCTATAGAAACAACCTCACCGGTATCTTCATCAACGAAGTCTTCGATCCATGTTTTCAAAACACGGGCCGCAAGTTTGCGTCCAACAGCTTTGCTTAATGCCGCTTTTGTCGCTTTAACCTCTTCTGCAAGGCCGAAGATTTCAAGAATGTCACGGTCACTTTCGAAGCCAATAGCTCTCAAAAGCGTAGTAACCGGTAACTTCTTCTTACGATCGATATAAGCATACATGACATTATTAATGTCAGTTGCAAATTCAATCCAAGAACCTTTGAAAGGTATGACGCGAGCAGAATACAGTTTCGTTCCGTTTGCATGGACACTTTGTCCAAAGAACACACCCGGAGAACGATGTAACTGAGATACAACTACACGTTCAGCACCATTGATAACAAAGGTACCTTTTTCAGTCATGTAGGGGATAGGCCCCAAGTACACATCTTGGATTACTGTATCAAAATCTTCATGTTCAGGATCTGTACAATATAGCTTAAGTTTTGCTTTTAATGGCACGCTATAAGTAAGACCACGCTCCAAACATTCATCAATTGAATATTTAGGAGGATCGATATAGTAATCTAAGAACTCTAGAACGAAGTTATTTCTCGTATCTGCAATTGGGAAGTTTTCAGCAAATACCTTATATAATCCCTCATTCTTACGTTTTTCAGCTGGAGTATCTAGTTGAAGGAAGTCTTGAAAAGACTTTAATTGCACTTCAAGAAAATCCGGATAGGAAAGAGGATTCTTAATGGATGCAAAATTTACCCTTTGATTAGCGTTATTCAAAGACATTGTAAGAGTGGATTAGTTGAACCTAAAAAAATAAAGCGCAAAAAGGTTAAGAACCCTCGAAAGAGGATTCCTAACCATTATTCCTAGATAGAAGGATATATTACTTAAGCTCAACTTCAGCTCCAAGCTCTTCAAGTTGTTTTTTAAGAGCTTCAGCTTCGTCTTTAGATACACCTTCTTTCAATGTTGCAGGAGCAGCGTCAACGATATCTTTAGCTTCTTTCAAGCCAAGACCAGCTAGTTCTTTAACAGCTTTAACGATAGCCAATTTGCTAGCACCAGCTGATTTCAAAACAACATCGAAAGATGTTTTTTCTTCTGCAGCTTCAGCAGCAGGACCAGCCATAACTACAGCAGCAGCTGCAGGCTCAATTCCGTACTCGTTTTTAAGGATTTCTGCTAGTTCGTTTACTTCTTTAACTGTAAGATTTACTAGTTGTTCAGCAAAATTTTTCAAATCTGCCATCTTTGTATAGTTTAAATAGTTTATACTAATTTCTTAATTATCTTTATATTGGAATCAGGATCAGATTATTCTGCTGATTCACCTTCTTTCTCAGCTTTAGCAACAAGAGCTGAAATGATATTGCGCATTGGAGATTGAAGCAATGCAACAACGTCTGCGATAAGTTCGTTTTTGCTCTTAATAGCAGCAAGAACATCTAATTGATCTGCTCCGTAGAAACCTTCTTCAACGTAAGCACCTTTCAATGCAGGAATAGTACCTTTTTCACGGAAAGATTTGATCAATTTAGCAGGAGCGTTACCTGTGTTAGAGAACATCAATGCAGAAGTACCTTTCAAAGCGTCGAACAATGGAGAATAATCTTGTTCCATTGAATCTAATGCTTTTTTCAACATTGTGTTTTTAACCACTAACAATTTAACGTCAGCTTTGAAACATGCTCTTCTTAAGTCACTTGTTCTCGCAGCATTTAAGCCTGTTGTATCAGTGATGTAGAAGTGATTATATTCTTTGATAGTTGAAGCAATTAGCTCAACCATACCGCCTTTATCTTCCTTTCTCATAATTCCTTAATTTTAGTTTTCTTCAACTGATTTAGGATCAATCTTAATACCCGGACTCATGGTACTTGAAAGAAAAATACTCTTAATATATGTACCTTTTGCAGCAGACGGCTTCAATTTGATAATAGTAGAAACGAATTCTTTTGCATTATCACGAATTTGATCTGCAGTGAAAGAAACCTTTCCGATTGAAGTATGAACGATACCAGTTTTGTCAACTTTAAAGTCGATTTTACCTTGTTTTACTTCAGTTACTGCTTTACCAACTTCGTTTGTTACAGTACCGCTTTTTGGATTTGGCATTAAACCACGAGGACCTAACACACGACCCAGAGCACCAATTTTACCCATGATAGCTGGTTGAGTGATGATCACATCGATATCTGTCCAACCACCTTTGATCTTATCGATATACTCGTCAAGACCTACATAGTCTGCACCTGCAGCTTTTGCATCAGCTTCAGCATCAGGAGTACACAAAACCAGAACTCTTACTTGTTTACCTGTACCGTGAGGCAAAGAAACAACGCCACGAACCATTTGATTCGCTTTACGTGGATCTACACCAAGACGTACGTCGATATCTACAGAAGCATCAAATTTTGTGAAAGTAATCTCTTTAACAAGCTCAGTAGCTTCTTTCAAAGAATACGTTTTCCCAGCTTCAATCTTGCTAAAAGCCAACTTTTGATTTTTTGTAAGTTTACCCATCTCAATTGAAGTTATTAATTATTAAAAGGGAATTCTCCTGTAACAGTGATACCCATACTTCTCGCAGTACCTGCTACCATTGTCATAGCAGATTTCAGTTCAAAACAGTTCAAGTCCGGCATTTTGTCTTCCGCGATTGCTTGTACTTGTTCCCAAGTAATAGAAGCAATTTTTTTACGGTTAGGCTCAGCAGAACCACTCTTTTGTTTAGATACTTCTAACAATTGAACTGGAACCGGAGGAGTTTTAACGATAAAATCAAATGACTTATCTGTATAATAGGTGATAACAACAGGTAATACTTTTCCTGCTTTGTCTTGAGTTCTGGCATTAAATTGCTTGCAAAACTCCATGATGTTGATCCCTTTAGAACCTAACGCAGGACCAACAGGAGGAGAAGGGTTTGCAGCGCCTCCTTTAATCTGTAATTTAATTTGTCCAGCAACTTCTTTAGCCATTGTTTTCTAAATTTACGTTTGACAATCAGGCATTATTATGCCTCTTTTTCAACTTGTAAGAAACCAAGCTCGAGCGGTGTTTTACGCCCGAAAATCTTGACCATAACTTTAAGCTTCTTTTTCTCAGTACTAACTTCTTCGATAATACCCGAAAAACCAGTAAACGGTCCATGATTCACCTTAACCACTTCCCCAACTTCAAAGCTGAGATCAATGTCTCCTTCTGCAGTCTGCAGGTCATCAACAATACCAAGAATGCGATTCACCTCAGATTGTCTTAAAGGAACGGGCTTATCATTACCGCCTAAAAAACCGATTACATTTGGAATATTACGGAGTCTGTGAGTCATCTCTCCAACTAAGGCAGCCTCAATTAAGACATAACCGGGATAAAGATTCTTTTCAGTAGCAACCTTTTTTCCGTTTCTTAAATGATAAACTTTTTCAGTTGGAATCAATACCTGAGAGACATAGTTCTTCATATCTGTATTTCTGATCTCAGCTTCCAGATACTCTCTAACTTTGCCTTCCTTACCACTAATGGCACGCAGAACGTACCACTCTTTTTTAAGTTCAGACATTGTAAACCTCTAGATTAAAATACTTTTGTGTAGAAAAGTCGCATAACATTTTCAAAACCTAAATCCATAAAGAAAATAACAAGCGCAATCAGGAGGGAAGCAAACATTACAACAACTGCACTGCTATATAATTCAGATTTTGTCGGCCAAGATACCTTATAAACGAGTTCGTTATAAGACTCTTTAATATAAGAAACTATCTTTTTCATCATCTTAGCGATTTGCACGGGTTGAGAGACTCGAACTCCCGACACTCGGTTTTGGAGACCGATGCTCTACCAACTGAGCTAAACCCGTATTATAGTCTGCTCTCTTTTGGAGAGCAGACTGTTGGTAATATATATATTAATTTATTACGCAATAATTTCAGTGATCTGACCTGCACCTACTGTACGACCACCTTCACGGATAGCGAACTGTAGACCTAAGTCACAAGCTACTGGGTAGATCAATTCTACATCAATAGTCAAGTTATCACCAGGCATTACCATTTCAGTTCCTTCTGGAAGAGTAATCTCACCAGTTACGTCCAATGTACGTAGGTAGAACTGAGGACGGTATCTGTTATGGAATGGAGTGTGACGACCACCTTCTTCTTTTTTCAAGATATAAACTTGAGCTTTGAATTTAGTGTGAGGTTTCACCTGACCTGGGTGACACATTACCATACCACGTTTGATTTCGTTTTTGTCGATACCACGAAGAAGTAGACCAACGTTATCACCAGCTTCACCTCTGTCAAGAATCTTACGGAACATCTCAACACCAGTAACAACTGATTTTTTAGCTTCAGCACCAAGACCGATAATCTGAACCTCATCACCAGTTTTGATGATACCTGATTCGATACGACCTGTAGCAACTGTACCACGACCTGTAATTGAGAATACGTCCTCGATTGGCATCAAGAATGGTTTGTCGATAGCACGTGGAGGAAGTTCAATCCAAGTGTCAACAGCATTCATCAATTCCATGATTTTTTCTTCCCACTCAGCAACACCGTTAAGTCCACCAAGAGCAGAACCGCGGACAACCGGAGTATTGTCACCGTCGAATTTGTAGAATGAAAGAAGATCTCTCATTTCCATCTCAACAAGTTCCAACATTTCATCGTCATCAACCATGTCACATTTGTTCATGAAAACAACGATTCTAGGAACGTTTACCTGACGAGCAAGTAGGATGTGTTCACGAGTCTGAGGCATAGGACCATCAGTAGCAGCAACTACGATGATAGCTCCATCCATCTGAGCAGCACCAGTAACCATGTTCTTTACGTAATCGGCGTGACCTGGACAGTCAACGTGAGCGTAGTGACGAGCTTCTGTTTGATACTCTACGTGAGCAGTATTAATTGTGATACCACGCTCTTTTTCTTCCGGAGCGTTATCAATTTGATCGAATGATTTTGTTTCACAAAAACCTTTTTTCGCTAATACTGTAGTAATAGCAGCAGTTAACGTAGTTTTACCGTGGTCAACGTGACCGATAGTACCGATGTTAACGTGTGGTTTTGACCGTTGAAATACTTCTTTAGCCATAGTTTGTATGTTTAATTAAATGATTAACCTATATCATATAATTTAGAGCCTATGACGGGACTTGAACCCGTGACCTCTTCCTTACCAAGGAAGTGCTCTACCGCTGAGCTACATGGGCAAATATAAAAGTGAGCGGGAGACGGGGCTCAAACCCGCGACCCTCAGCTTGGAAGGCTGATGCTCTATCAACTGAGCTACTCCCGCAATTTAAATAGTGCACCACTCAAAACGGTGTTGTGGGCGAAGAAGGATTCGAACCTCCGAAGACATAAGTCAGCAGATTTACAGTCTGCCCCATTTGGCCGCTCTGGAATTCGCCCTGAAAAAATTTCGAGCCTCTTGTCGGATTCGAACCAACGACCCCGAGATTACAAATCACGTGCTCTGGCCAACTGAGCTAAAGAGGCTTGTTCGCCTCACTTGTAACAGTGAAGCGAGTGCAAAATTAGAGCTTTTTTTTAATTCTGCAAATATCTGAGGTATTTTTTTTACTTAACTCTTGATTTTTCTTTCAGTTTGGTTAGTTGTTTTACCAATGCTTCAACATTTAAATCGCATGCTTCTTCAAATGTATCTGCTGTTTTTTCCGAATAAATTTCACTCTGAGGCACACGTAGCAACATACCAACTTCCTTATTCATAGCGGATTCCGGCTTTACTACCTTCAAAGTAACATCTACAGAAACGATATCATCATAGTGTTGTTCCAGTTTAGCGACTTTTTTTTGAATAAATTCTTCCAAATGTTTTGCCATATCAAAATGTACAGCCTGAATTGTAAGCTTCATGGTTTACCTCCTTTTTTTAATGCTCTAGGATGAGCGGATTTATAAACTGATTTCATCTCCTCAAACGACACGTGGGTATAAACTTCCGTTGAAGCTAATGAAGCGTGCCCCAATAACTCCTTCACACTATTCAACTCGGCGCCGTTATTCAGCATAACCGTTGCAAATGTATGTCGTAGCACATGCGGACTCTTCTTCTGCACAGTTGTCACAAGAGACAATTTTGTCTTTACTATTTTATAGATATGCGAAGATGATAATTTTTTTCCATTTCGGTCAATAAATAGAAAAATATTTAATGCATCTATCACATGTTTTTCATCCAGATAGCGCAGTATATATTCTAAAAGCTCTTCTCCAAAGGGTATAATTCGCTCTTTTTTGCGCTTCCCAAATACTTTCAGCTGCATCTGCACGAGATCTACATTCTCTTCTTTAAGCTCAATAAGCTCTGAACAACGAATTCCGGTTGCATAAAACATATAAACAATCAGAAAATCACGAATTCCTTCAAAACCAGGGTCTATCTGATCCTGATCAAACAACCGGTTCATCTCATCCTCTTTCATAAACACCGGAAGATTTTTAGCCTTCTTAGGACCATTAACCTGAGCTACCGGATTCGAGTCAATGTAGCCTATCCGTAGCAGATATCGAAAGAATGATTTTATTGAGCTTAGTTTTCTATTAACAGTCGATGACTTCTCTTTGTTCATACCTAAAAAAACAAGATACGAACGAACCAAATCTCTGTCAACAGAGAACAGATCAACTTCTCCGGTTTTAGCTTTAAGATATTCATAAAACAAAAATAGATCCTTTCGGTAAGCAGACACAGTATGAACGGAATAACCTTTTTCATATTGTATATACCTAACAAAAGAATCTATTTTCTGTATCATGATCGTCAACATTTAGTATTGACGAAGATATATATTTTCTTTAAATCAAAAAGAAAAAAGAAGAATTAATCTTCGCTACGGTGCATTTGCTGAACGTAAACCGCACGAATTTTATTTTTTCTGTTCACTACAGATGGTTTTTCAAACTGTTGACGACGTCTTAGTTCTTTAACAACACCTGTTTTTTCGAATTTTCTTTTGAATTTCTTAAGAGCTCTCTCGATGTTTTCGCCTTCTTTTACTGGAACGATAATCATAATTGTAAATATTTTTCTGTTTATTAATTTCTTATACTAATTAATGGAGTAGGAACAAAACGTAATCAGCCTCTTCCTCCAAGAAAAGAGACTTCTATATCTAAAATGTAATCAGTCGTTTTAATTACGTAAAGTTTAAACACCACCTTTCCAAGGCTTTCGCCTCTATTTATCCATTAATAATTTTATTCAGCGCGCAAAAATAGGAATACTTTCTTTATCAGGCAACTATTTAACGAAAAATCAATCATTTTTCTGATAGATAACCCTCTTTATGTTGTGAAAACGATCGCGAAACAATAATTCCCGACAGGTATGACAACCTTTAATTTGCTTCATCCTATAGAGATAAGCTTTATTTCCGGACACAAAACAATAGATGATTTGGTATCTGAACCAGAATAACCGTCACTTGATACAGCTGGTTATACAGAACACATCTCCAGGTATTCTCCATCACCTTTAAATAGCTAATTATCAGATTCCACCCGAGAAGACAACAAGTGCCGATGAATTTAAAAAAACCTCCATGAGCGTAGCCGTATTCCGACATCAGACTACAAATTTTTCTTTTCCCATTCTACTCATATTTTTGAATTTTCATCTTACATCTTACACATTTTGAGAATATAGCTTTGTAATCAATTGAAATATAAAAGCATACATATTAAACCCGTTGGCGGAATTAAAAAGACAATAAAATGGCTCTTAAAAAGTTGCGCATATTACTGAAATATAGTATATTAAAGGCATCTAATCTTTTAATACTCAATCAGCGTATGCACAACTTATATGTAATATTCGGTAAATATCTGGAAATATGCAAGCAATTCG
>JBOFDD010000238.1:0-2053 GCA_051646645.1 Bacteroidales bacterium
AGCTTCACGCTGCTATCGTTGAAATTATTGCTATGGATAGTGCAGAGGTTAAATACTCTACAGTTCAGAACTGGTATCCGGGTGATAAAAACGGGGTAGGTGGTATCTATAACTTCGTTACTAAACGTGGTATTTGCAAAGGTGACAATTCCAAAATTTCCTGGACTCAGGTTGAAACAGGTTCAGCGATTACATGGAAATACCCAAGCTGTATTCTTGCCGGAGATAACTCGGTTGGTGAGTTCTACTCGGTTGCCGTTACAAACAATTATCAGCAGGCTGATACAGGAACAAAAATGATACACTTAGGCCGTAATACCAAAAGTACAATCGTATCGAAAGGTATTTCTGCCGGTAAAAGTCAGAACAGCTATCGCGGTCTGGTTAAAGTTTCTCCTCGTGCCGAAGGTGCGCGTAACTACTCCCAGTGTGATAGCCTTTTGCTTGGCGATAAATGTGGTGCTCATACTTTCCCTTACATGGAAATTGCTAACGAGACTGCTATTGTCGAACACGAAGCAACTACTTCGAAAATTAGTGAAGATCAGATCTTCTATTGCAACCAGCGTGGTATCTCAACCGAAGATGCAGTCGGACTGATCGTAAACGGTTATGTGAAGGAAGTAGTAAATAAACTACCGATGGAGTTTGCCGTAGAGGCTCAGAAGCTTTTACAAATCAGTCTTGAGGGATCTGTCGGATAATAAGTTCATTAGTAAAAAAGAAGAGTTATGTTAGAAATAAAGAACCTACATGCCAATATCAACGGCAAAGAGATATTAAGAGGTCTGAACCTTACAGTTCGTCCCGGAGAAGTTCACGCAATTATGGGTCCTAACGGTGCCGGAAAAAGTACTTTATCTTCAGTACTTGCAGGTAATCCTGCTTTTGATGTAACTGAAGGATCGGTATCATTCTACGGTAAAGATCTGCTTGACCTTTCTCCTGAAGACCGTTCAAGAGAAGGACTTTTCCTAAGCTTCCAGTATCCGGTAGAGATTCCGGGTGTAAGCATGGTGAATTTTATGCGTGCAGCTATTAACGAGCACAGAAAATACAAAGGTCAGGAGCCAATTTCAGCAACTGATTTTCTTAAATTGATGCGCGAAAAACGCGAAGTTGTTGAGCTGGATAACAAACTGGCTAACCGTTCGGTTAACGAAGGGTTCTCAGGTGGTGAGAAAAAACGTAATGAGATCTTCCAGATGGCTATGCTTGAACCGCGCTTGTCTATTCTTGACGAAACAGACAGCGGACTGGATATCGATGCGCTTCGTATCGTTGCCAGCGGTGTGAACAAGCTGAAATCAGCAGACAATGCTACGATCGTGATTACTCACTATCAAAGACTACTTGATTATATTCAACCTGATTTTGTTCACGTATTGTACAAAGGACAAATCGTGAAATCGGCAGGTCATGAACTGGCTCTTGAGCTGGAAGAAAAAGGATATGACTGGATTAAGAAAGAGTTAGGCGAGTAATTAAATCGTACCAGACTATGACACAAATAGAACAACAATATATTGATCTGTATAAGCAACATCAGGGCACGATCGAAAAGCCGTGTGCTGAATTGCTGAATACAGCAAGAAGAGAAGCCTTTGCTCATTTTGAGCAAATCGGCTTTCCTGTAAAAAGCAATGAGGAGTACCTCTACACAAATGTACAGGAATATTTCGCACCCGACTTCGGATTAAATATTAACCGCCTTCCAATTCCGGTTAATCCTTATGAGGTTTTCCGTTGCGATGTGCCAAACCTGAGTACAGCTTTGTACTTCGTAGTTAATGATAGTTTCTATCAGAAAGAAGCAACTAAGACGTCTTTGCCTGACGGTGTTATTGTAGGCAGTCTGAATGAAATAGCCAAAACAAATCCGGAGCTTATCAGTAAATATTACAATAAGCTTGCCAATAACGATAAAGACGGTTCAGTAGCATTCAATACGACATTCACTCAGGATGGTTTCGTTTTATACGTGCCTAAGAATGTGATTGTAGAGCGTCCGATCCAGTTGGTAAACATCCTTCGTGGCGATGTTGACTTTATG
>JBOFDD010000239.1:0-3311 GCA_051646645.1 Bacteroidales bacterium
TATCTGTTCACGGTTATTAATAGCAGACGTTATAAACAAGGAATTATTAGTGTATCTGAGTGCTGTATCAATCACAATCAATGATGTACGTGCCTCATTTTTCCAGATATCAAGAACCAAAAACGGAGATAATCCATCAGACTCTATGCGAAATATATCCTTATCTGAGGCAGATTGTACTACACGCGCATGATTACAGGTTACCGAATCTACATTCTCTAAATTGGGAAAGTAATCTGACAATCTGAGATTGGCAGAAATATCAGTTACAAGCTCCACGGGTGCAGAGAATGCCTGAGGTAGAAGCTTTTCGAAGTTAACCTGCCTGGAGCAAGCTGAAAAAAGAGTCAAAGCTGAGATTATGATTAGTTTCTTCATGTATAATGTTTTTGGTTTTTCATAGAATAAATACAGAATGAAGTCATTCCTAAAAAAGGTTAGTACCTTTTGCCCGAAAGATACTAACCTTTTTGATATCTCAACTCTATCTTTAAGACTTTATTGCAATTCAAGCACTAAAACTTCACGTGCTGATAATTTCATTGCTTTGCCAAGCGCTACAACTTTACCGGTCAAAATATCTTTCCCATTAGTGAAAGGAGTTAATACCTCATTGTATCTTGACATTGACAGATTCATTTCATTATCAGTACCATTCATCATGACAAAAACATTTTTATCTCCATATGAACGCATATAAGCATAAACTCCGTTTGTTGGCATAAAGTGCTTCAATGAACCTTTAGCAATCACATCATTTCCTTCGCCTTTTCTCCAGTTCAGAAGAGTTGTCAAAAAATCAAACGCCTCATTTTGAAGCGGAGTTCTACCTGAAGCAGAGAAAGCATTAATCGGATCACCAGCCCACCCACCAGGGAAATCAAGCCGGATATCTCCATCTGACTTAGCTTTGGTTCCATTCATCAAAATCTCTGTTCCATAATAAATCTGAGGAACCCCTCTTGTTGTAAGCAAAAAAGTAAGAGCTTGTTTATATACGCCCAGATTTGAAGGCATTTCTCTTAAAAAGCGGTCTGTATCATGGTTGTCCAGAAATACAAGAACACTTTTCGGATCGGGATATAAGAAATCCATCGCAAGTTTATCATAAACCTTGTTCAGCCCGTTCCATGAATCAGTTTCAGAAAAGAATGCATCATGAACAACACCCTGAAGCGGAAAGTCCATTACAGTTTTAAGATTACTGTTCTTATTTGCATCCAGACGGCTGTTTTGCTGCCACCAGGCAGCACCACCTTCTGTTCCAAGCCAACACTCTCCTACGATATTAAAATTAGGATACTCTTCATTCATTTCTTTACACCAATCGGCCATTGGACCAAAGAATGCATAAGGATGTGTATCCATACGTATACCATCAATACCTGCATATTCAATCCACCATTTACTGTTCTGGATCAAATAACGCATCAGGTGAGGGTTATGCTGATTCAAATCTGGCATTGACTCAACAAACCAACCTTCATCCATGAGTTTTTTATCATAAGCAGATACATAAGGATCAAAATGAGGAGTCAAACGATAAGATGTTTGCACATAATTATCCTGGAAATTAAACCAGTCCTTAGTCGGAGGATTTAAGTGCCATGAATGGTTACTTCCGCAGTGATTAAATATCATGTCCATGACAAGCTTCATCCCTTTTTCATGAGTTTTATCAATCAGACGGACATAATCTTCATTTGTGCCTAAACGCGGATCTACCCGATAATAATCAGTAGTAGCATATCCATGATAGTCTCCGCCCTCCTGATCATTTTCAAGAACAGGATTTAGCCAAAGTGCAGTAACACCAAGATCTTTCATATAATCAAGATGATTTTCTATACCTTGAATATCTCCGCTATGCCTTCCATTCGGATTTTTCCGGTCTGTTTTTACATCGAATTTTAATTTTAGATTATCATTCTTAGTATCACCATTAGCAAACCGATCCGGCATAATCAAATACAATACATCTGATGCATCAAAACCTTTACGATCTTCGGGGTTAAGACGTCGCTGCTTGAGTTCATAGCTAATTTTCTTTTTTTGCTTACCTTGTTTCATGTCGATCTGAAATGAACCCGGTTTTGCATCTGCTATATCAACATAAAGAAAGACATAATCTTTATTCTCCACCTTCACGCAACTATCAACCTTCACACCATCACCTTTAACAGAAAAATCTGCATCGCCTAAATCTTTACCACTAAGGGCTATCTGAAGTTGGGTATTTTTCATTCCTACCCACCAGTGAGGAGGATCAATTTTTTGCACATCAAATGCCATTGCAGGCATTACAAGCACGAACAACATCAATAATGATAAGTTTTTCTTCATAGCTGTATTATTTGATTTTAATCTGATCATCTTTATCTTCAACGAGAAGCACACAAAACGCGGCTACGAATAGACAAATTCCCGCTACAACTATTGAATATATAGCTTCAGAATTATAAAAACGTTTGACGATAGGACCTCCAACTATACCATTAATGATCTGAGGGATTGTGATAAAGAAGTTGAATATCCCCATATAAATACCCATTTTCTTAGCTGGAATTGATCCGGCAAGAATAGCATATGGCATTGCCAGAATACTACCCCATGCAATACCAATACCAATCATTGACAGTAATAGCAAATTGGGGTCTTTTATAAAGAATATTGATATTAAGCCCAATGCTCCGACACATAAAGATACTGCATGAGTTGCCCTGCGCCCTATCTTCTTAGCTATAGCCGGAAGCATCAGTGCATATACAGCTGAAATACCATTATAAACACCAAATAAGATTCCTACCCAGTTTGCTGCATCCTGATATAACTCTGAACTTGTATCATTCGGAGCAACGCCATAGACATGTGTAGCTACAGCTGGCGTGGTGAAGACCCACATTGAAAACAAAGCAAACCAGCTAAAGAACTGAACCACTCCAAGCTGAAGCATTGTCTTCGGCATATGCATAAAATCAGTAAAGATTGAAGACAGCCCCTTGCCTTCTTCCTCGGCATTATAGCGATCGTCATCCTCATCAAAAGTTCCGGGAGGATACTCTTTAGTTGAGAAAACAGTCCACAATATAGCAGCCATAAAAAAAGCAGCACCTACATAAAAAGAAAAGATAACATTGTCCGGTACTTCTCCTTCCGAGGCTAATTTTGATATACCTAACCACTCAGCGAGAATATATGGCAGCCATGATCCTACAACAGCTCCTATGCCAATCAAAAATGTCTGAATTGAAAAACCCAGTGTCCGCTGATCAGAAGGGAGTAGATCAGCAACGAGAGCTCTGAAAGGCTCC
>JBOFDD010000240.1:0-3671 GCA_051646645.1 Bacteroidales bacterium
TCTAGCTGTTTCCCTTGTGATTTGAATTTCATAGTCCTGATTTTTAACACTCAAATATAGTGATTTTATATCAATTGAACTAATGAAAATGTATTTATTTACTGATAGTCAGATGTTTATATTTATTCAGCAGACCCTAGTTATAAGCTGAAATAAGCTTATGTGGCTTATAAAAATGGCTGTAATTGATTTAATTCATCAAATCAAATTACAGCCATTTTTTTGTTAAAAAGGAGCTTGTAGCTCGAAAAGTACAACCTTTTTCAGTGCCCTCCATCTGAGGTGCTCCTTTCTTTGTATATTAATCTTCTTCCGTTTTAGTTTCTTCGGGCAACCGGACAATAACTGTTGTAGCTCCAAGAATCAGGAATGAGTCTTCAGTAAGAACCACGCGTTCTTTCTTCGCAATATATTCTCCTTTATAAAATGTTCCCACAATACTCGGAAAATCTCTTGCTGTTATAACCAGTTTGTTATTTTTATCTCGCTTGACATTGATTACACAATGTTGTCTGTCCATACTCATATCGTCTGTAAGGACAGGGACATGAACATCAGTTCCTCTCGAACGTCTTCCGATGATATTATCACCCATTACAAGCAGAAACTCCTGTTTATATCCAAATTCATTCTCAAGCACTTCTATACGGCCTAAACCCTCAGTTGGCTCTTCTTTCACTTTTCGGGTTATCCGTATGCCAAAATTACGTCCGCATATTTCACAGTGCAAACGAACGGATTGACCTTCGGTATAAATCGAATCGTCAAATTTCAGGAAATTATCGCATCTCGGACATGCTATTTTTTTCATCTTACTTATGCTAAATGAAGGTTTAGTTGATAATTCTTTTTCTTATTTCTTTAAAACGGACGGATCAGGGACAAAATCAGAAATATCCTTCCCAAATTTGATCAAATCTCTTACTATTGTAGAGCTGATATGAGCAAATTCAAGCTCTGTGATCAAAATAATTGTCTCGATACCTGTCATTTTACGGTTTACGTCAGCAATAGATTTTTCAAATTCAAAATCCATAGAAGATCGTATACCTCTGATTATAGCAGAAGCACCTATTTCTTTAGCAAAATCAGCCGTTACGCAGCTATATGTAGCAACCTTTACCCGCGGCTCATCACGAAAAATATGCTCTAAAGCGGCCACCCTTTCTTCAATAGAAAACAATGGTCTTTTTGTATCATTTATTCCTATCGCAACCACCACTTCATCTGCACAGGCGTTCAACGCTCTGTGGACAATAGACAAATGCCCTTTGGTAAAAGGATCGAATGTTCCGGGGAATAAGGCTATTCGTTTCATTATTTAATTCTGTTAGTTAGTTGAGAATCAGACATCCTCTTCTACAACTAAATTATCGATAATAAAGATCTGTCGTTCCATTGTATTTTTTCCCATGTAGAACTCCAGTAACTCTTTTACTAAATCTTCTTTTTTCAAAGTTACTTTATCCAGACGAATATCATCACCGATAAAATACTTAAATTCATCCGGAGAAATTTCTCCAAGACCTTTAAATCGGGTAATCTCCGCATTTGATCCTAACTTTGAAATTGCAGCCAAACGCTCTTCTTCACTGTAACAGTAAATTGTCTCTTTTTTGTTACGCACACGAAACAAAGGAGTCTGAAGAATGTATACATGCCCTTTCTTGATCAGGTCAGGAAAAAACTGCAGAAAAAAAGTGATCATAAGCAAACGGATATGCATTCCGTCGACATCGGCATCGGTAGCAATAATCACATTGTTATAGCGCAAACCATCAAGACCGTCTTCTATATTCAATGCCGCCTGCAAAAGATTAAACTCCTCATTTTCATATACAACCTTCTTCGTAAGACCATATGTATTCAAAGGCTTACCTTTCAGGGAGAATACCGCCTGAGTTTCAACATTCCGGCTCTTTGTAATTGATCCACTTGCAGAATCACCCTCGGTAATAAAGATTGAGGCCTCCTCTCGCTTCTCTCCTTTCGTATCACTAAGATGCACACGACAGTCGCGCAGTTTTTTATTATGCAGATTTGCTTTCTTTGCTCGTTCTCTGGCCAGCTTTGTCACTCCGGCAATCGCTTTTCGCTCTTTTTCGGATTCGAGAATTTTCTTCAACAGAATTTCTGCTGTTTCCGAATTGATATGCAAATAGTTATCGAGCTCTTTTTTCATGAAATCTCCGATAAACTTATTTACAGAAATTCCGTCAGGACTCATTTCTTTGGATCCCAGCTTCGTTTTTGTCTGCGATTCAAACACAGGCTCTTCTACTTTCACACTTACTGCAGCAATTATTCCGTTTCTGATATCTCCGTACTCAAAGTTCTTATTATAAAACTCTTTGATTACGCGCGAAACAGACTCTTTGAATGCAGAAAGGTGTGTTCCTCCCTGTGTGGTGTGTTGTCCGTTGACAAAAGAATAATACTCTTCGCCATATTGATTACCATGCGTAATAACCACCTCAATATCCTCGCCTCTTAAATGAATGATCGGATAAAGTCCTTCCGAAGTCATATTTTCATTCAACAAGTCAACCAATCCGTTTTTCGACTGATATTTTACTCCGTTGAAATAGATTATTAAGCCGGCATTGAGAAATGTATAGTTCTTAAGCAATGCAACGACATACTCTTCTCTGAATTTATATTCTTTAAAAATGGAGGCATCAGGAGTAAACTCAACCAATGTTCCGTTTGATTCAACAGTCTTTTGATTTGGATAATCTTCTAAAATCTCACCGCAGGTATAAAGAACACCTTTTGCTTCTCCCTCGCGATGACTTTGGATAAAGAAACGGGATGACAAGGCATTAACGGCCTTAATACCAACTCCGTTTAATCCCACCGATTTCTTAAAAGCTTTTGAATCATACTTGGCTCCGGTATTCATCTTTGATGAGACATCTTTCACTTTACCAAGCGGCACACCACGTCCAAAGTCGCGAATACGAACATTCCCGTCTTTTATATCAACCTCTATCTGTTTACCATGCCCCATCATATACTCATCGATAGAGTTATCGAGTACCTCCTTCAGTAATACGTAGATACCATCATCGGCATAAGTTCCATCGCCTAATTTCCCGATATACATACCCGGACGACGGCGAATGTGTTCTTGCCATGCCAGAGTAATAATGTTATCTTCACTATAGGTAGGTTGTTTATCGAATACGTCTTTCATAATTATTGATGTAGCTTTTACAAAAATTGAAGTTCTGACTGCACTTAATTGTTATCAATCATTCCGTTGCAGCGTACAAAGATAATAAGAACATTTATATCATCGTGCTGTTATTTAGAAACAAAAGAGAGATTAAAATCAGAAAAGGAGAAAGAATAATATATTCGCTCCCCTTTTCTTTGTATGTCGGGCATGGTATTAAGCTAGTAGGATGTAAGTTCCTGTATGTGCCGAGTTGATAGGAAACATTAGCGAATGACAAGGGTGTTGTGGGTGACCGCAAATCTGAAAGAAGTCATCAGCAAATCTGAAGTTCTGACGAACAGAAATCTGATATACCCGTTGGCGGAATTAAAAAGACAATAAAATGGCTCTTAAAAAGTTGCGCATATTACTGAAATATAGTATCTTAAAGGCATATAATCTTTTAATACTCAATCAGCGTATGCACAACTTATATGTAATATTCGGTAAA
>JBOFDD010000241.1:0-4113 GCA_051646645.1 Bacteroidales bacterium
AAACCCGTCGTAATCGTTGTAATTATCAGCGATAGTCTTAGCCAGTTTCGCCCAAATTTCCGGCTCCATATCTGACGAGTCAATCGTAGGATTGAACTGAATCGTAGAAATATTGAACCCAAATCGTTTTAACTCCGGCACGTGAGTCTGGATATGTTGAAAATTAAACGGTTCAAGTATTCCTGTCTCCGGATTTTCAATCATACCGATTGTTCCTCCTGTATAAATAAGAAGGATGGAAGTTTGGTATTGCTCGTTTTGCATATTTCAAGAATTATTTATGAGATGATCTCTATTTATGGCAAATGTAAATATTTTCGCTTATAATAAAAAAAAGAGAATGGTTCTTAACATCAAAAACCAATCTCTTTATCTTTATACGAAAGAGCAATTTGTTTGTCTATAGGTTTTAAAAATAATAATATGTATTGCTTTAGATCTCCTTAGGATGATTATTCTTTATTTTTCTTCAGAACGAGTGCCGTTCTGGCAGGTAAATAAAGTTTAATCCATTCCTTTCTGTTGCGGCGATAAAGCGGGTCTAAGTGCGTGAAACAGGTCAGGCTGTCATCTATCCGGTCAAATCCTCCATACTTCGTGTCATCTGTGTTGAGTACGATCTGATAAGATCCTCTTGGCACAAGAATTCCGTAGTCCAAGAATGATTTCACCGGATTGAAGTTAAACACAAACAGCATGTCTTTTCGCTGAAATGCCAGTATCTGATCATCGTCATTGTCCCACAATTGTTTTATTTCCGTACGCACAAATCCTTTGGATGTGATAACAGACAGCATGGCTTTGTCGAAATCACTCAGGTAGTGGAATTTCAGATTCTTATCATCCATCAGACTCCATTGTCTGCGTGCATGCTGGCAGGACCAGTTGTTGCCTTCACGGGGGAAATCGATCCATTCTGGATGTCCGAATTCATTTCCCATAAAGTTGAGGTACCCGCCGTTTATTGTCGAAGCCGTAATCAAACGGATCATCTTGTGCAGGGCCAGTCCCCGGTCTACGGTTTCTTTCGGTGCATCGAATTTAGACATGCCCCAGTACATATCAGCATCAATCAGTCTGAATATAACCGTCTTGTCACCCACCAGAGCCTGGTCGTGGCTCTCTACGTAGGAAATTGTCTTCTCGTTGTTTCGTCTGTTTGTGACCTCCCAGAACAGTGAAGATGGCTTCCACTCTTCATCCTTCAGCTCCTTGATGGTTTTGATCCAGTAGTCAGGGATGCCCATCGCCAGACGATAATCAAATCCCATACCACCGTCTTCATACGGAAGTGCTATTCCGGGCATTCCACTCATGTCCTCGGCAATGGTTATTGCATTGCGGCTTACCTCGTGAATCATTTTGTTTGCCAGCGTGAGGTAAGTGACAGCGTCTTTATCCACGTTGGTATTGTAATAATCTGCATAGGTCTGAAAGTCTGCGCCCAGCCCGTGATTGTAATACAACATAGATGTAACTCCGTCAAATCGGAATCCGTCAAACTGATACTCTTCAAGCCAGAACTTGCAGTTGGACATCAGAAAAAGGGTAACCTCGTTTCTGCCATAGTCAAAGCACAAAGAGTCCCATGCCGGATGTTCTCTTTTGCTCCCCGTATGGAAATACTGATGGTCAGATCCGTCAAGGCGTGCCAGTCCTTCATTTTCATTCTTCACAGAGTGAGAATGAACGATATCCATGATTACGGCAATATCAAGCTGATGGGCTCTGTCAATAAGTGATTTTAGCTCGTCAGGCGTGCCGAACCGCGAAGAACAGGCAAAGAAGTTAGATACATGGTAGCCAAAGGATCCGTAGTAGGGATGTTCCTGGATAGCCATGATCTGAATAGCATTATATCCTTCGGACGCTATACGTGGAAGGATTTCATCTCTGAATTCAATGTAAGATCCCACTTTAGCTTCTTCCTGTGCCATACCTATATGGCACTCATAGATCATCAGTATATTGCTCTTAGGTTTGAATCTTTTTTTCGGAAGGATGTACGGGTGCGCAGGGTCCCATACCTGTGCAGAAAATAAATACGTTTTAATATCTTGTACCACACGGGTAGCATAAGCCGGGATACGGTCGCCCGATCCACCGTTCCAGAACACCTTGATTTTATAGTAGTCCTCGTGGTGGATAGCATCGTGAGGTAAAGAAACTTCCCAATTTCCGTTTCCGGTTGGTTTTAGTTCATAATCCGGGCGGCACTCCCAATTATTGAATGTGCCGGTAAGGAAGATTTGAGTTGCATTCGGAGCCCATTCTCTAAACACCCATCTGCCGGTTTCTTTATGAAGACCGTAATACATGTACCCACTGGCAAAATCAGACAAAGACAACTTTCCATCCTGTGTAAGTTGCTGTTCTTTGTTGCGGATATAAGTTTGCTGATACTCGATCTGTGATCTGTAGGGCTCAAGCCAGGGATCTTGTTGGATTAGTTTTAGTTGCATGGCATATCGAAGAGATTAGTTTGTATATTCAAAAAAAAGCTTTATAATCCCTGATTCAAGCAGAATCAGGGATTGATTTATTGCGTTGTATCTTGGTTTAAAGCTTCACTTTCACGATCACTTTTCTCATATCGCCTTCGCCGATACCCGGAGCGTGTCCGTCTTCAGGGAAGAAGATAGCAAACTGACCCGGTTCTACCTGAACATACGTAGACGGTTTGTTTGCAAAAAAAGTAATATCCTTATCCGGATTGTACGGTGCAAGTTCGTTTTTGCAGTTCTCCAGCGCAGTCCATCCCATTGTTTCCGTTTTTGTGAGCGGAAGCTGGATGTCAATATATTGGTTGTGCGTTTCCATTTTTGCAGCTTCGGGAGCTTTGCCCGTAACTTCAGCTACAGAAATAAAAAGATTGTCACCATCAAGTACGATTTTACCGGCAGGTAATTTCGAAAAATCAGTAGCTTTGATATAATCAAAAGCTTTTTTAAACGATGGGTGTAAAGCTTCAATTTTAGCTGAGTTCTGTAATGAATCTAAAATCATATTGATTTGTTATATAAATAAAATGAATGATTTTGTTATTATCGGGAGCAAATATATAAAAGATTTCGACGTTATTTTAATATTTCATAAAAATGCGTCATAGCGATTTTTCTCTTTTTTGTTTGGTTCTTTATAAGAATCATATAACTTTGCGACTGTTTTTCAACAACCATTTTAAAATATATAACAATGATTAAAGTAGGTATTAACGGTTTTGGCCGTATCGGACGTTTGGTTTTCCGTGCTGCTCAAGAGAGAAATGACATCGAAGTTGTAGCAATCAACGACTTGATCGATGTTGAGTATATGGCTTACATGCTACGTTACGATTCAGTACACGGAAGATTCAACGGTACTGTTGAGGTTAAAGACGGATCTCTAGTTGTAAACGGAAAAGCTATCCGTGTAACAGCTGAGAGAGGTGATGATTTGAAATGGGATGCAGTAGGTGCTGAGTACGTTGTTGAATCAACTGGTCTTTTCCTTACTAAAGAAACAGCTCAAAAACACATCAACGCTGGTGCAAAACGCGTTGTTATGTCTGCTCCTTCTAAAGATGATACTCCAATGTTCGTTTGTGGTGTTAACCACAAAGAGTACAAAGGTGAAACTTTCGTTTCTAACGCTTCTTGTACTACAAACTGTTTGGCTCCTCTTGCTAAAGTTATCAACGATAAATTCGGTATCGTAGAAGGTTTGATGACAACTGTTCACGCTACTACAAATACTCAAAAAACTGTAGATGCTCCTTCAGCTAAAGACTGGAGAGGTGGTCGTGCTGCTGCTGGTAACATTATCCCTTCTTCTACTGGTGCTGCTAAAGCTGTAGGTAAAGTAATTCCTGCATTGAACGGTAAACTTACAGGTATGGCGTTCCGCGTTCCAACTTTGGACGTTTCTGTAGTTGACTTGACTTGCCGTATTGAAAAAGGTGCTTCTTACGCTGAAATTTGTGCAGCTATCAAAGAAGCTTCTGAAGGCGAATTGAAAGGTATCCTTGGATACACTGAAGACGAAGTTGTTTCAACTGACTTCATCACTGACGCTCGTACTTCTATCTTCGACGCGAAAGCAGGTATCTCTTTGAATGATAACTTCGTTAAAGTT
>JBOFDD010000242.1:0-4893 GCA_051646645.1 Bacteroidales bacterium
AATACAAGAATCAGACGCGATGGATCGATACGGTTCAGGATGTTTTCACCTAACGCTATCAAGGCATCCAGTTCACTGGAAGAATCGATCATCCAGAGTACAATTGATGCTTGCTCCATTTTGGAGAATGAGCGCTGAATACCGATACTTTCGATCGTATCCTCTGTTTCGCGGATTCCGGCTGTATCGATAAAACGGAAAGAGATTCCCTGAAGTGTGATCGTATCTTCGATTACATCGCGGGTTGTTCCGTGAATATCCGAAACAATGGCTTTCTCTTCGTTTAACAATGCATTTAGCAGGGTTGATTTACCAGCATTCGTTTCACCTATAATGGCTACAGGTACACCGTTCTTAACAGCATTACCTACGCTAAATGAATCAGCCAGTTTACGAATGATTCTTTCGATATTCGATGCCAGTTCGAGAAGCGCAGAGCGATCGGCAAATTCAACTTCCTCTTCGCTGAAATCCAGCTCAAGCTCCATCAGAGAGACGAAGTTCAGAAGCTCCATACGAAGTTTACCTAGCTCGTTACTAAAACCACCACGCATTTGCGATAAAGCGAGACGGTGAGTTGCTGCTGAAGTGGATGCGATCAGATCTGCTACGGCTTCAGCTTGTGAGAGGTCCATCTTCCCATTAAGGAACGCACGCTGAGTAAATTCTCCTGCACGTGCTGTACGACATCCCTGCTGAATAAGCAGCTGCATGATTTGCTGCTGGATATAGATAGATCCGTGGCAGGTTATCTCTATTGTATTCTCCCCTGTAAAGGAGTGAGGAGCTTTGAATACAGATGCAAGAACATCGTCTATAATCTCGTCTCCTTTATAGATTGTTCCGTAAGAAAGCGTATATGCTTTTTGAGTGATCAAAGATTTTGACGGATTAAAGGGACGGAATATAGCTGAGCATTTCTCTATTGCATCAACACCGGATACACGGATAACGGCTACTCCACCAACTCCGGGTGCTGTGGATACAGCACAAATTGTATCTTCTGTATACATAAGTAATTGTAGTTGAATCTATAAATTAGAACAATTGGCCTGCAATTTAGTTTCGGCCGTTAAAAACAAAGGCCCTTGCCGGAAGCAAAGACCTTAGTTTCAATATTATTTTGATCAGGGATTGATGATTTCAACCAGTTCCACATCAAACATCAATGTTGAGAATGGCGGTATATTGCCTTGCGCATTTGCACCATAAGCCAGATACCATGGAATTGTAACTCTGACACGATCACCAACAACCATTTGCTGAAGAAGATAAGTCCAGCCTTTGATTACTTTGTTTACTTCAAAAGTTGCAGGTGAATTGTAAATCTTCATCTCATCATACGTCAATGGAACAGCTGGATTAGATCCTGGCTGATTGACAATTTTAAAAGTAGTATCGAAAGTGATCATATCTGCATAAGCATCTGATCCGTCTTTTAAACGCTTACCTGTATAATAGGTCTTTACTTTGCTGTTAAAATATGGTTTAGCAGTCCCTTCTCCTTTTGCTATATACTTATAAAGGATGACCCCTCCCCCCTGATTCTGAGGAATTGAATCTACAACAAAATCGTTTGGTAATAACGCTGCTGAGTCCTGATATGCTTTTACTTTTGAGTTGAAGTAATTCTCGTTCTGAACGTACCATGCATTATACTCGTCATACGGATTGTCCGTATTCAAACAAGAAGAAAATGACAAAACAAAAGTTACGGCTACAAATAAAAAAGCTAAGCTTTTATTGATTCTGTATTTCATCTTTAGATATTGGTTTAAAATTCTACTTTAGGAGCTTTGTTTGCACCTTGTTCAGCCTGGAAATACGGAAACTGATTAAACCCTCCGATTCCGGCAATCAAACTTTGCGGGAAAGTACGGATGTACTGATTAAACTGTTTCGCATCATCATTGAATCGCATACGTTCTGTCGATATCCGATTCTCTGTGCCTTCAAGCTGTGCCTGAAATTCCATAAAGCTCTCATTTGCTTTCAGATCAGGATAGCGCTCCTGAACCATCAGCAATTTCCCTAACGCCTGACTTAGCTCACCTTGTGCTGATTGAAAACGTTGTAAGGATTGAGCATCCAGTTTATTGGGATCGATAGTGATTTGTGTTGCCTTGGCGCGAGCCTCTGTAACTTGCGTTAACGTAGACTGCTCATGTGTGGCATATCCTTTAACGGTATTAACCAGATTCGGAATCAGGTCTGCCCTACGCTGATATTGATTCTCAACATTACCCCATTGCGCTTTAACACCCTCATCCAATTTAACCATTTTATTGTAAGCTTTGAAACCCCATATGCCTACAAATGCAATCGCAATAAATAGGAAGATACCACCTATTATTAACGAGATCATACAACCTTTATTCATGTGACCTAAAGTTTTTAGTTAGAGAAACAAGAGCGAAGATCTCTCTTCGTTCTTGTTTCAGTATGGTTGATATTATTCAGCAATTTGTTTAAATAACTCTTTCATGCTTACCTTCTGACCAATGATCTGAGCTAACTGATCTACTGATACGCGCTCTTGCTCCATTGTATCACGGTGGCGGATAGTTACAGTATTGTCTTCCAGAGTCTGGTGGTCAACAGTAACACAGAAAGGTGTTCCGATAGCATCCTGACGACGGTAACGTTTACCGATAGAGTCTTTTTCATCGTACTGACATTTGAAATCGAATTTCAGGTTGTCAATAATCTGACGAGCTTTCTCTGGTAGTCCGTCTTTCTTAGTCAATGGCATAACTGCTACTTTAACAGGAGCTAATGCTGCAGGAATACGAAGAACAACACGTGTTTCACCGTTTTCAAGCGTTTCTTCGCAATAGGATGCAGAAAGAACAGTCAGGAACATACGGTCAACTCCGATTGAAGTCTCAATAACGTAAGGAACGTATGATTTATTCAATTCCGGATCGAAATACTGAAGTTTCTTTCCTGAATATTGCTCGTGGCTTGACAAGTCAAAGTCAGTACGTGAGTGAATACCTTCTACTTCTTTGAATCCAAATGGCATCTGGAATTCGATATCTGTAGCTGCATTCGCATAGTGAGCTAACTTCTCGTGATCGTGGTAACGGTATTTGTTTTCAGAGAAACCTAAAGCTTTGTGCCATTTCAGACGAGTCTGTTTCCATTTCTCGAACCATTCAAGTTCTTCACCCGGACGTACAAAGAATTGCATTTCCATCTGTTCGAACTCACGCATACGGAAGATAAACTGACGTGCAACGATCTCGTTACGGAAAGCTTTACCAATCTGAGCAATACCGAAAGGAATTTTCATACGTCCTGTTTTCTGAACATTCAGGAAGTTAACGAAAATACCCTGAGCTGTCTCAGGACGAAGGAAAACTTTCATTGCTCCGTCTGCTGTAGAACCCATTTCAGTAGAGAACATCAGGTTGAACTGACGAACGTCTGTCCAGTTTTTTGTTCCACTGATCGGACAAACTACGTCGTAATCAAGAATGATCTGACGTAATTCAACAAGATCACTGTCATTAAGAGCTTTCGTAAAACGAGCAAGAATTTCTTCTTTCTTCGCTTTGTTCTCTAAAATACGTGGATTTGTTTCGCGGAATAAAGCTTCATCAAATGATTCGCCGAATCGTTTTGCTGCTTTCTCACACTCTTTATTGATTTTGTCGTCGTACTTAGCCATCAAATCTTCGATAAGCACATCCGCACGATAACGTTTTTTTGAGTCTTTATTGTCAATCAACGGGTCATTGAAAGCATCAACGTGTCCTGAAGCTTTCCAGATTGTAGGGTGCATGAAAATAGCAGAGTCAATACCTACTACATTTTCGTTTAGCAACACCATGCTATCCCACCAATATTTCTTAATATTATTTTTCAGCTCAACACCCATCTGTCCATAATCATAGACAGCAGCTAAACCATCATAAATCTCACTTGAAGGAAAAACAAAACCGTATTCCTTGGCATGAGATACTATCTTCTTAAAAACATCCTCTTGTTGTGCCATATCTAATAATTGTTTCAGTTTCAATGTTTATTGATGATGTCCGAAATCGGATCAGACTGGTCTCCATACCAATCCCAATTTATACAATTCGAACAAGTTGCAAAGTAAATGATTTTTTTCAATAATCGCGTCTATTTTAGGCACCTATCTTTGTTTAAGTTCCATTTTTATATGTTCATATCTAAAAAGGAAAAACGAACCTTAACGTTGAGTCAATTGTTTTCCTAAGGTATTATTCAAGTGCATAACTATCAATTAAATGCAGTGTATAATGAGTAACAAAACTAATCTGGATACTATGGATAAGATTGAATTTCAAAATAAGACGCTATATGTACCCGAATACCCTACTATCCCTGTTATTACAGGAGATGATGTGGAAAAAAAAGTATGGGAAAGTGCACGATTGATTACTGCTGAGGCTATAAAGAAGTGCTATGCAGATAAAAGAGGAATTAACTGGCTTGAAATGCAAACTGATGAAAGGAGTCATAGGGATCAGGAGAAGTCACAGACAGACGCAATTATTGATACATTAATTACTTATAATGCCGGGATCAATGCTCTTACAGGTCGTTCAGCGAATAAGGAAAATAAATCTCTCAAACAAATTATTCAACGAAAACTCGATCTGTATGTTTGCATGAAACATTTCAAATGGATTAATGGGATAATTACACCTATTAGAAAGCCTGAGAATATTGACATCACAGTCTTTCGTAAGCCATCGGTAAACCCCGTATAGGTTGGCTTTATATATAGTGGTTCCCCTTATTAGACAATATATACAGTCATTTAAGGTGGATTTATCCTTTATATGAGGGATTAACATTTCTAATATTTTAACAACAAGATACCTACGCAGCCTGATACATTTGAGCCGGCGTTTTATA
>JBOFDD010000243.1:0-7946 GCA_051646645.1 Bacteroidales bacterium
TTTATTGATAAATAATTCTTTTGCCCTACGCTATCCTTCGTTGATTGACTCCGCGGTACTGCGGTATCGTACCTTTGAGATAACGAAAGAGGGAATAGTCTTTCTTTCAAACATAAAATCTTAAAGCTATGGCAATTCAGTACATTTTGGTAGAGCGTGCTAACCCTTTGGATCGTGAAGCACCTAAAAAATTCTATGCAACCTCGGTAAAACGCGGATCTATGGGTCTCGAAGATCTTGCCGAACGAATTGCGGCAGCCAGTACCGCCTCCGAAGGGGATACCCTGCTTGTGTTGAAAGAGCTGTCGGCCCAGTTGCGTCTGGCTCTGGTTCAGGGCTACGCGGTCAAACTTCCGGGACTGGGCAACTTCCGCGTGACTCTGAACGGCATCGGCTCCGACACTGCCGAGGAGTTTGGACCTCACCTGATCCGCGGACCGAAAGTGCGCTTCCTTCCCGAAATCGACCTGATGGACAAACTAAACCGCACTTCGCTCGAGAAGGTGGCTCCGCGCATGAAAGCCGATGGTGGCTCCGGCGATGATGGTGGCGACGAAACTCCGGGTGCATAACAATCAGGAGGTATGATGAAAATCTCGGAGAAAGGTCTGGAGCTGATCCGCACGTTCGAAGGTTGCCGCCTTACGGCTTATCAATGTAGTGCAGGACGATGGACGATCGGTTATGGTCATACGGGTAAAGAGGTAGTTGAGGGCTTGCAGATCACGCAAGCCCGCGCTACTGATCTTCTACTTGTTGATGTGAATTCTGTGCTGAAGATGCTGCGCGCAGAGATTCGTGTACCACTCCGCCAGTGTCAGCTGGATGCATTGCTCTCACTGGGATTCAATATCGGGGTAGATGCCTTGCGCAAATCCACCCTGCTGCGACTGGTAAACCGCAATCCCGACAACCCTGCAATAACAGCAGAATTTGAACGCTGGGTGTATGTGAAAGGCGTGGTTTCGGCAGGGTTAGTGAGAAGGAGAAAGGCGGAAGCAAAGGTTTATTTCGGGGGCTGAAAGGCAATAAGAGCGCTGAAGACAATGAGGACGATGAGGACGGTGACGACCTTGAGGACAATGAGGACAGCGCCAAAAGGCAGCGCAAAGCGATGATTGAGGTCGGCTCCTGGCGTAAGGTTGTACCTTGTGCCTCTTATTCGGTGGTTTTTAACCACCAGTTGTTTGAAAAAGAACTTCTTAAGAGGCTTTCTTGCAGAAAGCTGTCAGGTGCAACCTGACTAATGGCATGTCCAAGGCATAGCCTTGAACCAGAAATGTATCCTCAGTGCCTTTTGCGCCGTCCTCAAGGTCGTCATCGTCCTCATTGTCCTCATTGTCCTCATTGCCTTTGGCGCTCTTCTGCCTTTGGTCCTCATTGCCTTTGGCGCTGTATTTTGCGCTCTTTAAAAACAAAAACTATGAAAGAAATATGGATGTACCTCCTCCCCTCAGGCTTTATCGCCTCATTGCTTACCTGGCTGGTAAACCGGAGGCGGGAAAGGCTGAAGGATATAAAAGAAGAGCACTCGGTTTACCGGGAGCTTTACGAAGATCTGAGAGTATTAATCAAAAAACAAAGTGCAGAGTATGCAAAACTACGAAACAAAGTATTCCGGCTCGAAAGGGCATTTGAAGAGATTAACCGCTGTCCTTACCGCCAGCATTGCCCTTTGCTGCATGGGTTGCCGGTCGATGAAGCAGACAGAGAAGTCGGAACAGCGGATCCGGACAGAGCGGATCGGACAAGAGGTGATCCTGCTCCCTGAATCGGAACGCCTGATCGTAGATCTCTCAACGCTCGATCGTCTGACACCTGCAACAGAGTTCATTGCTCCGAAGAATAATTCAGGCGGACTAACCGTAAAAAAACGTCCGGATGGGCTGATCGAAATTGAGAGCCGACGTGACACCATCCGCATCCGGGGCGACACAGTCTGCAACCACGAATACCTGGATCTGGATTTTAAAAAGGCGGATGATAAACGTCCGTGGGGAATGTACTGGGTGTTGGGGTTAGTGGTGGTTGGTTGGGGGGTGTTGGTGGTGGGGAGGAAATGAAAACAAGCAGAGTAAGGTTATTACTCTGCTTGTTTTTGATTATAATAATTAAGACAGTCACAAAAGACAGTAATCCGCCTTTATATACCCTCATCCATCATAATCTTGTATAAACAATAAATCGAGATAAGAATATCAGGGAATGATATAGTCTTTAAAATCCTGACTATTTACGACCCCTAATCTTAGAACAATGCGCCAGTGATTATAACCATAATCCATTTGATCCAATGAACATTTCTTTAGGTATTTAGATGAATATCTATCTAATTCGTTTTCATTTTCAAATTCTTCAATTTTAAATTCATTTATTATTTCAGATAAATATTCCATCGCTTTATTGTTATATCTTTCAATTAAATCATACCTTTTATAGTGGCGGCATATCAATTCAAACAAATTATTATCAATTTTATTATCAGGATTATTAAGTCGATATTCCACTTTCAATCCAGCCCCATTTTTAAATACATCTGCAAATAAAAACTGAATATCAGGCAAACTGTCAGTATAAAAATTAATTGTAAAGCGATTTCCATTTCTATCTAAAAATAAATCACCTTTTAAACTATTACATTTACTGCAAGCTGGGATAAGATTTAATACATTAATAGCATACTCCGGGAACATTTCTTTCGGTAAGATATGTTCAGTAGTATTTGATTCACTTATCACACAATATGGACATAAATTATTATAAGTACCACGATTAATTCTAAAATATTCTTCCCGAAATTTTTTTATAACTTTGGTCTTTGAGTCATAAAGACTTAACAATAAATCCTTCTTATCATTAACTACTGCAGAAGGTGAGTGAGCTTCTAAAGTGTTAGCTGTGTGATGAGATTTATATTCGTCATAACAAGTACTCATATCATTCTCAATAGTTTTTAAAACTGATTTCCCGACCTCATCCTGCTTTCTATTTACAGCTTCTTTATAAACATCAAATGGGTCGTTTGATTTATAACTCTTGAGATTAATCATGGTTATTCAAGTATTTATCAATTAACATAAAAAGCCCCATACTAATAGGGACATTTTTATATTGAATTTTTTGAAGCACATCATCAAAATCTTTACTATTTCTCACAATGTCGGAAACTGTTTGCTTATAGGACTTAGTCATCGAATTGCGACCAAATACATCTTCCGTGATAGTTGTTAAGTTTTCTCCAAAAGATTCAATCCGCATATCTCTGACAATAGGAGATCCATCCTCTTCTGTATCTATAATTATTACATTTCGCGAAAGCAGCTCTTGAATAATTAATGAAGAATGTGTTGCCATGATACAACAAGATTTATATTGATTGCATATATAATTGACAATCTCAGTTATTTGAGTAATTCCTTTAGGATGTAAATGTATCTCTGGCTCATCTAATAACAGTAACGAGTTTATACGGATATTTGCAACAATCTCTATGATCATATTCATTAACATAGACTGACCAGAGCTCAATTTTGGATATAAATAAGAGAAAGCATCCATATTTATTTCCCCCTCATCAGTTCTTAATAAATCGATCATCCCTTCATCCAATAGTAACCGAAGTAATTCATAAAAAACGTCTTTTCGATCTAATTCCTCAATCTCCCCCAAGGAGGTTAAGCTCCGCTCAAGAATTTCACGTTCAGTCATTATCCGCCCTTCTTTATGCTGAATACCACAATAAACATAATTAAATGAAGATGATTCAATATTAAAAAACCTATCAAATATACTATATGAGGTAGCAATAACTTTGGTAAATAATGGAGGATGAGGGCTAAATCTTTCTACTTTATTTTCGACTAAACATTCAGCAAGTTGACTTAAAACAGTAGTTTTTCCAACTCCATTATTACCGATTAATGCAACTATCCTATTTAAATTTCGTGGATGATCTATCCGCTCAAAATTAAATCTAATCGAAAGTTGATCTTTTTTGTAATAAGGAATTTCAGCTTTAAAGATAAAATCAAATTTTTCTGACTCTGAATATCCAGCCAATACATATCTTGCCATTTGCAAAGCCTTATCAGCAGAAGAGTCTCTGATTAATGATAGTCTAAATGTAGATGTCTGTTGAAATTTATCACAAATCTGACTAAAACATGCAGCATCCCGTAAGGCAAATAGAAAATTCCTGTATCCAGGTCCAAGAACATCTTTTATTCTTCTATAATAAGCCAGATCCTGACCAAGTGAACAGAAATTATGTTGTAGATTTGTTATTCCAGATTCGATGGTTCCATATGTTACGTCATTATCCCGATTCATTATCCTTACCATACCAATATATTGACAATCATTCGGAGTCTGGAAATATTTTAAAAAATAACGTGTTTTATAACCATAGTCATCCCAATATCTCTCCTCTAATTTAAATGCAGGAAATGTTTTACAATCTTCGTCCACATAGATAGGAATATTATTAGGCATTACATCTATTAAAACATGGGCATGATCTAAACCTTCCATTAGACGATAACAAGGTAAATCATCTATATATTCAGCCTGGGCTAACTCACAAGATATAGGTCTTAATATTTTGTTTATACCCCTTACATAAGCAAGAATATCATTCTTATCTTCCCTGACAGTTGGTAAAACTACTGCTTCTATAAACTTAATGAAGTACTCCTGTTCTCCTGCTAATAAATTAAATCTTCTCAAAAATGTTTCATCCTCATCCCAATCATCATTATTAATTAAATGCTGAAAAGCATCAGCTTCTGCATTTCTAAAACGAGAATCCTCTGATGGCATTGCTGGTAAATCCCAAATCAACTTTAGAAAATCCACAATATTTAGATCTTCATATGAATTTCCAGAATACCTTCCTAAATAATTGGGTTGTTCTTTGATATAGTCATATATCTCTCGTTTAACTTTTGGTGCTATTTTTATCATCATTAGGCATTAAAATTATCATTATTCAGTATGCTATATTTTCACAAAAATCACTTTTACAAATACTATTCATAAACTGCTCAAAGCATTTCCTCTTCAAACATAAAAGCTTCAATACCATTCCATAAAAGACAACTCTTGAACGAAACCATTTCCCCAAAAACACTTTCATTTTCTCAAAGGTATAAAAAAAACAGAATAAACAAATTATCACTAAATTAAAACAATGTAGATATTTCATCTGTAGATTATTTATAGGGAACAGCCTTGCTTTCACTTATTTGATGAATTCCGGGGAAGTTTCTTGATTCTGGAAAGAAGTTTGTTGAACGGTCGGTCGGAATACGGTATCAGTTTTAGCATCCGGTATAGGTGTATGTTTTGAGGTTATCTTTTACCCCGAAGATGGTTGTTTGTAAAAAAGAGGGAATGAGGAGATTATATATACAGTTGTCAATGAAAAGACACATAATTACAATCCGGTTGTAGAGACGATATACATATCGTCTCCGGTGCGCAACAAACGATTGGATTCGAATTACCAACATAATCAGATCTGTTTTCCGTTAAACGCGAAAGGGTGATTTGAACCGATGTGCAGGTTATTAGCGGAGACGATATCTCGTTATCACTCCCGAGACACGGTGTATATCGTCTCTACATAAAAACAAAAGACACTTGAAAAGAACCAATATCAATTGAGCGAGAAGAATAATGTTATCAGATCCTGATTAGTAGGAATAGATACCCCCTTTGAGTATCATTTATCATTACCCAATAATCATTATTTATTCTTTATAAAAACGGTCTAATGCCCATTTTACAGGATTATTTTCGATATAATTGGCTATGATGTTTCCCTCAATCTGATGCCTTATAATATGATCATGGAAACGGGTCTGCCATTTAAACGGCAAGTCATTTTTATTTGCATACCGCGTAACCGCTGCTTTGTATTTCCCAACACATTCGGATAATAATCCACGCCGCTGCGATATAGCATGCATTTTTAGATCTGTATGTTCTCTCGTTTCGGCAATCTGATTTTCGGAGAATTGATCATCTTCTATTACAAAGATTGCATGAATATGGTTAGGCATAACAACAAATAAAGGAACTTCTACATCGGGATAATGATTATTGATTGATCCCAGGTATTCATTTGCAATACGACCTAAATCATTCAGAATCATCTGATCATTTTCGATTACTCCAAAACAACAAACCATATTGTGAGTACAAATGGTAATAAAAAAGGATCCGTTATTATAATCATGCCAATCGGCGCGTGCCGATTTTATTCGGTATTGATTTTTGAATAGTTCTTCTTCCAAGGTATAGAGATTTATGATTTATTTAAAATTTTCACAGTATTGCTTCAAAAGAACATAAACTGTAAAACAAATATAATGAATAATCTATTGATTTAAATTTAAATGCATTGGATTATGTAGAGACGATATACATATCGTCTCCGGTGCGCAACAAACGATTGGATTCGAATTACCAACATAATCAGATCTGTTTTCCGTTAAACGCGAAAGGGTGATTTGAAACAGTCTGCTGATTATCAGCGGAGACGATATGTATATCGTCTCTACATAAAATACAAACGTTGGTTACAAATTACCAACATAATCAGATCTGTTTTCCGTTAAACGCGAAAGGGTGATTTGAAACAGTCTGCTGTTTATCAACGGAGACGATATCTCGTTATCACTCCCGAGACACGGTGTATATCGTCTCTACCCCCCCCTAAACGCAAAAAAGTCCGGTAATCTTTCGATTACCGGACTTTTGCGGAGGAAGGGGGATTCGAACCCCCGGAGCCGTTTCCAGCTCGTCAGTTTAGCAAACTGGTGGTTTAAGCCACTCACCCATCCCTCCTGGCTTAACATTCTCTCGAATGCATTGCAAAGATAGAACATTATTTTGATTGTGCAAGCCTGAAACGGGGGAATTATTTCTGTTTTCTTTGGACATCCTGATAATCAGGATGATCCGTATTTATTAAATAAATAGTACAAATAAGAGGAGTGGCAGGGGGATTCTCCGGAATGGTTTTCACTTATTATTACCTAAAATTAACACCATCAATCAAAAACTATTTACTTCTTGAGTTGTTTGTTTTACGTCTCTTCATTTTTACGGGGATTTCTTTAATAATCGATAGCGGCTACCCATTTAAGGATAACACTACTGATATTCAATAGTTTATATTTACACAATTTTGATCTATGGGACCAATAACAATTTTAGTGATGATGCTTGCAGGCATCCTTTTTGCCGGGATGGCAATTGGTGTGGGCAAATTAGTATCAACAAAGAGGAAAAGCAAAGTCAAAGGTGAGGCTTATGAATGCGGAATCGAGACGGAAGGGAGAACGTGGACTCAGTTTAATGTGGGTTACTATCTTTTCTCCTTAAGCTTCCTGATCTTCGACGTGGAAATGGTCTTTCTTTATCCCTGGGCTGTAAGTCTGAAGACGCTCGGTCCGGTTGCGCTGGTGGAAATCATACTCTTTATGGTTTTCTTACTCCTCGGATTACTCTACGCATTTAAGAAAAAAGCTTTGAAATGGAAATGAGAAAAAAATTTCTTCCGGAATTGCCGGATGAGTTCAATGAACAATTAGGACGAAACGTAATGGTTACGTCTATTGACAAAATTGCCGGTTGGGCAAGGAGTAACAGTCTCTGGCCGCTTACGTTCGGGACAAGTTGCTGCGCAATTGAAATGATGAGTGCGGCTTCTGCCAAATATGACTGGTCGCGCTTCGGATTTGAGGTGGCTCGGGCTACTCCCCGACAGGCTGACCTGATTATCGTGGCAGGGACCATAACCAAAAAGATGGCGCCTGTATTGCGAAGGCTTTATGATCAGATCCCTGAACCGAAATATGTGATTGCGATGGGTGCTTGTACGATTACGGGCGGTCCGTTCAAAAAAGACAGTTACTCGGTTGTCTGCGGAGTTGATAAAG
>JBOFDD010000244.1:0-5733 GCA_051646645.1 Bacteroidales bacterium
GGCGATACAGGAAGTCTTACGCTTGGTGGTATTATTGCCGTGTTTGCGATAATCATCCGTAAAGAGCTTCTTATACCTATACTGTGTGGTATTTTCCTTGTGGAAAATCTATCCGTGATTATGCAGGTATTTTATTTCAAATACACGAAGAAACGTTTCGGAGAAGGAAAGCGCATCTTTAAGATGACTCCTCTGCACCACCACTTCCAGAAGCCGGGTAACAGCGGTATTCAGGCGTGGATTCAGAAGCCTTACGGGGCAGTGCCGGAGTCGAAAATTGTGGTTCGTTTCTGGATTATCGGAATTATTCTGGCTGCAATAACTATTGTCACCTTAAAACTAAGATAAAAGATTATGAAGCGTATTGTCATTCTGGGGGCAGGCGAAAGTGGCGTTGGTGCTGCAATTCTTGCCCAAAAAAAAGGATTCGATGTCTTTGTGTCGGATATGTCGGCAGTCAAAGACAAATACAAACGGATGCTGACCGATTGTCAGATTCCGTTTGAAGAGTTACAACATACCGAATCGCTGATCCTGAATGCCGATGAGGTGATTAAGAGTCCCGGAATTCCGGATAAGGCTCCGGTCATCAAACAGTTGAAGGAGAAAAATATTCCGATTATTTCGGAAATTGAATTTGCAGCACGCTATACGCATGCAAAGATGATTTGTATTACCGGTTCGAACGGGAAAACGACGACGACGATGCTTATCTGGCAGATGCTTAAAGATGCAGGTCTGAATGTAGGACTGGCAGGTAATGTGGGTACAAGTCTGGCGTTGCAGGTGGCAGAGCATGAATACGATTATTATGTGGTAGAGTTAAGCAGCTTCCAGTTAGATAATATGTATAATTTCAGAGCTCATATTGCAATTCTGCTGAATATAACTCCGGATCACCTTGATCGTTACGATTATAAGATGCAGAATTATGTGGATTCGAAATTCCGTATCACTCAGAATCAGACAGCAGAGGATTTCTTTATTTACTGGAATGAAGATCCGGTGATTGCCGAGGAGATTAAAAAACGGAAGTTTGGTGCTCAGATGATTCCTTTCTCGCAACTGAAACATGATAATATTCGTGTGTATGTGGAAAACGATAAACTACACGTGGATATTGATGAGGATCCGTTTGAAATGGAGCTGGGCAAACTGGCTCTTTCGGGAACTCACAACCTGTATAACTCTATGGCTGCCAGTATTTCGGCAAAGGTTCTTCATATTCAGAAAGAAGATATACGCAAGTCGCTGAGTAATTTTCAGGGGGTGGAACACCGTCTGGAAAAAGTAGCAACCATTCGTGGAGTACAGTATGTGAATGATTCGAAGGCGACGAATGTAAACTCGTGCTGGTACGCACTGGAAAGTATGACTACGCCAACAGTTCTTATTCTTGGTGGGGTGGATAAAGGTAACGATTACAGTGAAATCGAAGAGCTGGTACGTAAAAAGGTAAAAGCCATGATTTGTCTGGGTATGAACAATGATAAGTTACATGACTATTTCGACAGCAGAGTAAGCGATATGTTTGATACAACATCAATGAAAGAAGCGGTGCAGATAGCTTACGATATTGCTCAGAAAGGAGATACAGTTTTGCTTTCTCCGTGTTGTGCCAGCTTTGACCTGTTTAAGAACTACGAAGATCGGGGCGAACAGTTTAAGCAATGCGTAAAGCAGTTATAAGAAGCATTTAAGATGGAATTATTTTCAAAAATATTCAGGGGAGACAAATCGATATGGCTCGTATTTATCTTCCTTTGTGCGCTTTCGGTACTGGAGATTTACAGTGCATCTAGTTCGCTGACTTTTAAGCATGTGGACCGTCACTTTGATCCGGTGTTACGCCATATTATGATGCTTTCGGGCGGTATTATGGTGGTGACGGTGCTGCACTATATACCGTTCCGCTATTTTCCCTATCTGGCGGCATTCTTCTTTGTCTCGGCAATTGTGTTGCTGCTGTGGGCAATTGTGGCGGGAGAGAGGATTAATGATGCCAGTCGCTGGGTGAGATTTCTGGGCGTACAGTTCCAGCCTTCGGAATTTGGTAAGCTTGGAGTCGTCATGCTCTCCTCGTTTGCACTGAGTAAGACGCAGACAGAAAACGGGGTTTCTAAAAACGGATTCTGGTTTATTGTTGCCACATCGGGAGCTTGTATTGCACTTATCTTTCTGGATAACTTTTCGACAGCAATGCTTCTGGGACTGGTTGTTCTTTCGCTGATGCTGCTTGGTAATGTTCAGATAAAGAGCATACTCTCTATTGTGATGGTGGTGGTAACTTTTATTGTTCTGATCATCGCCTTTATTCCGGAGAGTGTGATGCCGCGTGCTGCTACGTGGAGAAGCCGGATATCGCATGTCTTTACGGATGAGAAAAATGGAGAGGAGATTGCTAAATATAAAATTACGGATGATAATTTTCAGGTATCTCATGCCAAGATAGCCATTTCGGGTGGCGGATTTATAGGTAAAGGTCCGGGAAGGAGTGTGGAGCGAGATGTGTTGCCACAGGCTTATTCGGATTTTATCTTTGCAATTATTATTGAAGAGTGGGGTATACTGGGTGCTATGATCGTGATTTTTTGCTACTTTATGCTCATATTCCGTACGGGAATTATAGCCCGGTCCTGTGATAGTCTGTTCGGGCGACTCCTTGCCATGGGGTGTGCGCTTATGATTGTCTTTCAGGCTTGTATCAACATGGCAGTAGCAGTAGACTGCGGGCTGGTAACAGGTCAGCCGCTTCCGCTGATTAGTCGCGGTGGTACTTCTACTATTATTACCTGTGTTTATATCGGTATTATTCTGAGTGTGAGTGTATATACGAAGAATGATTATCCCGATGCGCTGAAAAGCTGGCGTTTGATGAATACGTATAATTTGGAAACTGAAAATGAAAAATAAGAAATACATCATTAGCGGGGGAGGTACGGGTGGCCATATCTTTCCCGCGCTTGCAATAGCTAATGAGCTAAAGGCAAAATATCCCGAAGTAGAGATTTTGTTTATCGGTGCTGAGGGTAAAATGGAAATGGAACGTGTGCCTGCTGCGGGTTACAAAATCATAGGACTGCCAATTCGCGGATTTGACCGCAAGAATATGCTGAAGAATATCCCGATCGGGTTGAAACTTGCCGGTAGTCTGTTAAAAGCTTTTCGGGTGATCCGGTCGTTTAAGCCGGATGCCGTGATTGGTGTGGGGGGGTATGCAAGCGGTCCGACACTGAAGATTGCTCAGATGCTGGGTATACCGACTATTATTCAGGAGCAGAACTCCTATGCCGGAGTGACAAATAAGTTGCTTGCAAAGAAAGCTGATCGTATTTGCGTGGCGTATGAGGGTATGGAACGTTTCTTTCCGAAAGATAAAATTGTGCTTACGGGTAATCCGGTGCGACAGAATCTGATGACGGAGGTGACGAAAGAAGAGGCTCTGGCACACTTCGGACTGGTGCCGGGTAAAAAGACGGTGCTGATTATTGGAGGCAGTCTGGGGGCACGTACAATGAATATGAGTATGCTTGGTGCATGGACTGGCTTGTGTGAGGAGAAAAATGTGCAGTTTATCTGGCAGACCGGTAAACTGTATTATGATAAGATCGAGAAACTGATATGTGCCGGAAAACCGGATCATATCTATGTGCAACCTTTTATCGATCGCATGGATCTGGCTTATAAAGCTGCCGATCTTGTGGTATCGAGAGCCGGTGCAAGCTCAATTTCGGAGATTTGCCTCCTGGGGAAAGCTTCAATCCTGGTTCCTTCGCCTAATGTGGCTGAGGATCATCAGATGCGGAATGCGGAAGCAATGCTTAAAAAGAATGCGGCATGGCTTGTACGGGATGATGCTGCAGAGGAAAAATTAATCCCTGCTCTGTTTGATGCGCTGGCTGATGATGAGAAAAGAGGTGCTGTAGCGGCTAATGCTGATGCTATGGCGTTGCGCGATTCGGCAAAACGAATTCTGGAAGAGATAGAGAGAGGGCGCTAAAATCAATGAGGACGATGACGACAATGACGACCTTGAGGACTTTGAGGACGCGCCAAAGGCATTGAGGACTTGAGGTCGGCAGCGATGCTGCCTGCGGCTTTGCCGCTTTTTTAGCAGTTTTGCTGCTTTCTACGACGACGCTATGCGTCTTGCGCCGTCCTCAAGGTCGTCATCGTCCTCATTGTCCTCAATGTCCTCATCGCCTTCGGCGCTGCCTTTTCCGCCTTCGGCGCTCTTAAACAAAAAAAGCGGGAACTTTTGGTTCCCGCTTTTTTTTATGGTTTTTAATTTCCCATTTCTGATAAAAATTTGATACGCACCAGTCGGATTTCCTCCTCTGAATACGCCATACCTAATTCTTCGATAGCATCGTCGATATTGTCGGTTTCTGCTTCGCGGAAATAGTCTACAATTTCATCGATGTGTTCTTCGTCCATGATTTCTTCAAGGAAGTAATCGATGTTGATTTTTGTTCCTGAGAATACGATAGCTTCAACTTCATTAAGCAGTTCGCTGAATTCAATACCTTTTGAGATAGCGATTTCATCTAATGCTATTTTACGGTCTATGCTCTGGATGATAGCTACCTTCATTTTTGATTTGTTGGCAACTGTGCGTACACGAAGATCCTCCGGACGATCAATTTCATTCTCCAGTACGTGTTTTTTTATCAACACAAGGAACTCTTCGCCATAGCGTTTCGCTTTACCTGCACCTACACCCGGGATGTTTTGTAGTTCATCCATTGTGATTGGATAGATAGTCGACATCGCTTCAAGTGATGGATCCTGGAAAATTACGTAAGGAGGTAAATCCAGTTTTTTAGCAATTTTCTTGCGTAAGTCTTTGAGCATGCCATATAAAGCAGGGTCAACAGCACAAGCTCCTCCTCCTTTGATTGGTGCTTCAACCTCTTCTTCATCTTCCTCATCTTCTTTAACGATTTTGAATGAAACAGGTTTCTTCAGAAATTTCTTTCCTGAATCAGTTGCTTTAAGGATACCGTAATTCTCGATATCTTTGTCTAAATAACCTTCTAATAAAGCCTGACGAATAACATCGTTCCAGGTTTTCTCATCTTCATCATTGCCGGAAGCAAATACTTCTAAATCCTGGTGATTATAAGAGTCTATTTCAGATGTCTCTTTTCCGACCAAAACATTGATTACATATTCGGCTTTAAATTTCTCTTTTAAAGCGAGAATAGCTTCGATTGCCGTAATCAATAAATCTTGCGCTTCTACTTGTTTTTTAGGATGCATACAGTTGTCACAGTTTCCACAATTATCTTCTTTATATTCTTCACCAAAGTAGTGTAAGATTGTTTTACGACGGCAAAATGAAGTGTCGCAATAAGCAGCTGTCTCTACAAGTAGCTGACGACCGATTTCTTGTTCGGCTACGGGTTTGCCCTGCATGAATTTCTCCAGCTTCTGAAGGTCTTTTGGCGAATAGAACGCTATGCATTGTCCTTCTCCGCCATCGCGACCGGCGCGTCCAGTTTCCTGATAATACCCTTCGAGACTTTTCGGCACATCATAATGTATGACGAAACGAACATCGGGTTTGTCAATACCCATACCAAAAGCAATGGTAGCAACAATCACCTGAACTTTTTCCATCAGAAAAGCATCCTGATTTGCACTTCTCTGGTGAGAGTCCATACCTGCATGGTAAGCCAGCGCACGAACGCCATTAGCCTGAAGTATTTCAGCTAGTTCTTCAACTCTCTT
>JBOFDD010000245.1:0-2517 GCA_051646645.1 Bacteroidales bacterium
TATTTTTGAGTATGAATGACAGTTTTTGCCCGATTCGTAGTAACCGATTACATAATTCAATCTTTCGTCTTCACTAAATTTTCTGTTTACACTCATAATTGTTATTGTATTTGTGTCAACTTTTTTCAGTATAAGACAATATAACATTCTCGTTTGAAAAGTATTTAGAAGAAAACTCAGGCAACTCTAATTATCATGCTTTTTGTCATATTTGTCGTAAGGTCAGGTGAAAAATTGTATTTTTGTCCCAAATCAAAAGTTTGAAACAGATTCAGATGAAAAAAACAAAATACTTAAGCGGGTTAATAGCCTTATCTGTAGGATCTTTACTCACTTCGGGTTGTTCTCATCAGCAAAAGAAAACATCTGATGCTGACTGGATGAGCAATGACACCATTCCGGGCAAAGTAGTTGAGGATAAACAGGGCAATGAATGGGTGTGGCATAGCGGAACCGGCGGAGGTTTTGGCAATATGCTTATGGGATACTGGCTTATAAACAGTATGACCAATGGCGTTCAAACCCGCTATTATCCTTCTAACAGATCTTATACGATGGATAATAACGTAAACACACCGGTATCCCGCCCGGGCAACATTGCTACTAATCCGGTTAAAACCAGAGAAGGGATTATGCCGGATGGACCTACCGTAAACCGTCCAATGAACCGGTCTGCGCTTCGTACAGGTAAAGCAATTAACCCTCAGATGATGAAACCTGCTGTTCAATCTGCCCGATCTGCACGTAGTGGCTTTGGACGGAACGGCACACGCAGTTTTGGTTCCTGAATATAGTTTTGCAATCACAATGAAAAGACATACAATATTACCCCGCCCTGATTATACAGAGCGACTGTCGGAACTTGATTTTGACTTTCACTCTGATTATTGGGTCGAAAAGAGTTACTATAGCTTCACCGAAGAGGAAATTGCTATTATAGAAAAGGATACGAATGAGATCTATGAGATGGTAGTGAATGCGGCTCAGCATGTTATTGACAATAATCTTTTTCATCTTTTCGATATTCCGGAGCAATTTGCGGAATTGATAAAAGAGTCCTGGGAGGCAGATGATCCTTCCATTTATGGTCGGTTTGATTTCGTATTCAAAGACGGTCGCTGTCATTTGCTTGAGTTTAATGCAGACACTCCTACTTCACTTTACGAAGCATCCGTAGTCCAATGGCAATGGAAAGAGGATCTTTTTCCTAATGCGGATCAGTACAACGCCATACATGAGCAACTACTTGATACATTTCGTGATATAAAAGCCGGTTATCAGATTCCGTCTATGCATTTCGCATGCAGCTACGAGAGCTCCGAAGATTTTACTACCACTTCTTATCTTCAGGATCTGGCAGCTCAATCAGGAATAAACACGAGCATCATGAACATATCCGATATAGGATGGAACGGTGTATCTTTTACAGATCCCTCTGAGTGTTATATTTACGATATATTTAAACTTTATCCCTGGGAATGGCTTATCCACGAAGAATTTGCAGAACATATTTTGCTTCGTACAACAAACTGGTTTGAACCCATCTGGAAGATGCTGATGTCGAATAAAACTATTCTACCGATACTTCATAATCTTTATCCGTATGATAAGCGCATTCTCCCTGCTTTTTTTAAAAAACCTGCTCTGATGCGGGATTATGCTAAAAAGCCGACACTTTCGCGCGAAGGGGCTAATGTCGAACTTGTACGAGCTAACGATGTAATAGCATCTACCGGAGGCGAATATGCTGATGGCAGATATATATGGCAGGAGCTTTGTCTTGATAGACACGATGGATTTTATCCGATAATCGGATCCTGGGTAATCGGAGGTGCAGCAGCCGGCATAGGAATACGCGAAAACTCAAATATCATTACAGATAATATGTCGCATTTTGTTCCGCATATAATTGAAGAAAAATTTATTTAAACACGTTCTTTATCAATGGATAACCAAATAGATAAAACAGGAGTTAAACAAATGTTTGACTCGATTGCTTGGCGATATGACTTCCTGAATCATTTTCTGACTTTAGGTATTGACAATATATGGCGGAGAAAAGCTGTTAAGATGATTTCAGACAAAAAAGATCCCGTATATCTGGATGTTGCTGTCGGTACAGGTGATCTAACAGTCGAGCTATTTAAACAAAAAAATCCGTCCCGTGTTGTCGGTGTAGATATTTCTGATGGCATGCTTGCTGTAGGTCGTGAAAAAATGATTAAACTAGGCCTTGATAGCCGGGTTGAACTACTGAACGAAAATTGCGAAAACCTATCGCTTGAATCCGGCCAGTTTGATGCCGTAACAGTAGGATTCGGTATCCGAAACTTTCAGAATCCATCAAAAGGACTGAGTGAAATGTACCGTGTACTAAAACCGGGTGGCGAACTAATCGTTCTTGAATTTTCACGTCCGCGCTGTAAAGTACTTACGTTTCTGTTTGATCTATATTTTTGCTATATACTACCGTTTATCGGCAAACTTTTCTCTAAACACAGCAGTGCTTATACTTAC
>JBOFDD010000246.1:0-2563 GCA_051646645.1 Bacteroidales bacterium
CATTTGCTTTATCCACTACTGTCACTTTCTTATTTCTGTTTCCTGCAAATTTGTAAGCAAGATGTAAAATCCGCTCTACCTCTTCACGGGTATATACACAAGAATCAAAAGCTGTATTACCATCCTCCGAACGACCTTGCGGACGTCCGAAATAAATACCTCCCGTAAGTTCACGGATACATACAAAATCGGCATTTTCTATCAATTCTGATTTCAACGGTGATTTATGTATCAATGATTTAAATGTTGTAACAGGACGAATATTAGCATATAATCCCAAAGCCTTACGCATGGCAAGCAATCCCTGTTCAGGACGTACTTTGGCAGCAGGATTATTATCGTATTTCGGATCACCGATTGCACCAAAAAGTACTGCGTCTGCTTTCATACATATCTCATGTGTTTCAGCCGGATAAGGATTACCGGTTGTATCAATAGCAACAGCACCAACCGGCGCATATGTATAATTTACTTTATGATTAAACTTCGAGGCAATAGCATCTATAACTCGAACAGCCTGCGCTACAATTTCAGGACCAATACCGTCTCCCGGTAATACAGCAATATTTAATTCCATAGTGTTTAAAATAAAAAAAGCGGAGTTGAATAAATAAATCATTCAACTCCGCTTTATATCGATTAAAAGTTATTCTCTGACAAATCTGACATATTTCGCTTCGGTAGGAACATATGAATCATCATCCCAAAGCGTACTTGTAATCATCAGGTCTGCACTGTAACGATTACATGCAATCGGCACATTATGTACACGACACTGACGAAGCAACATCTGAATGTCAGCCTCATGCGGTTGCGCATTCAAATCGTCAATTAAGAAAATAGCCAGATTAATTTCTTTACGAACTACCATAGCAGCGATTTCTGCATCTCCCCCTAATGGTCCGGAGTTCATGCAGGTAATATCCACCTGATATCCTTTTTCTTCAAAAGCTTGTTGAATCAAACGACCGGTTGTTCCGGTACATACTAGTTTGTGATGAGCCAAAGACTCTGCATTAAAAATTGCCCACTCTACCATGTCAACTTTTCGATAGTCATGAGCAACTAATGCGATTGTCAACCGTTTTTTCATATTCTTCTCTGTTAATCTCACGAAGTTAAAGTATTACATTTGTTAAACCTTAAGAAGGTCCTTCAGATCGGTTTATTCAGTCCTGATAGAATCGCCTCTTCATTTCATATCTCAAAACAAATCCATGATTCTATCGGAAAGAAAAAGCCTGATTTGTCGTTGTGCCAAAGATAAACAAATGTTCTAAATCTAACTCCTATTATTCGAAAATAACTAAATTAATACAAGCAACCGGCTCTGACTCTTATGAGTGGCGTTTCTCCCACTCTTCAATTAACCCTTTATTACTCAAGAGATAATCAATATCGTCATATCCGTTAAGCAAACAATTCTTTTTATACTCATTAATCTCTAATTTTGTATGCCACGAGCCATCACTCAAAGCAATATTCTGTGTAGTCAGATCCACCGTCAGCTGAGTCTTCGGATTTTGAATGATCCGGTCAAACAACATCTTAAGATCTTCTTCTGAAATCACTACCGGCAAAACGCCATTGTTGAGAGCATTATTTTTAAATATATCGGCAAAGAAACTTGAGACTACAACTTTGAAGCCATATCCAGCAATCGCCCAGGCTGCATGTTCACGGCTTGATCCGCAACCGAAGTTCTTACCTGCCACAAGAATAGCTCCTTCATACAGGGATGAGTTCAATACAAAATCCGGATCAGGAGTCCCATCAGCCTGATAACGCCAGTCGGCAAAGAGATGATCTCCAAAACCTGCTTTATCGGTAGCTTTTAAAAAACGAGCCGGAATAATCTGGTCCGTATCTATATTTTCTATCGGAAGTGGAACACAATTCGAATAGATAGTTCTGAATTTATTTTTCATAGAGAAACTGTTTTAATTAACCCGCGGATCCATAATCACACCTGATACCGCACCGGCAGCAGCAACTAACGGTCCGCATAAAATTGTTCGTGCACCAGGTCCCTGACGTCCTTCGAAGTTGCGGTTTGAAGTAGACAGAGTGTATTTCCCGGCAGGAACTTTATCCTCATTCATAGCCAGACATGCTGAACAGCCGGGCTGACGAATTTCAAAACCGGCATCTTCCAGTACTTTATCCAGGCCTTCAGCACGAATTGCTTTCAGCACCTTCTGCGAACCAGGAACCAGCCAGACTATAACATCTTCGTGCTTCTTCTTCCCTTTTACATAAGATGCAAAAGCCCGGAAATCCTCTATACGTCCGTTTGTGCAACTTCCCAGAAAGACATAATCTATTTTTTTACCGGACAACGATTCTTCCGGTTCAAATCCCATATACTCCAAAGATTTCACAAATGAATTCTGACCGGCATCATCTATATCTTCTAAAGATGGTATTTGTCCGTCAACCGCCATACCCATCCCCGGATTGGTACCGTAAGTAATCATCGGTGTAATCTCTTTTGCATCAAAGTGAAGTTCTTTATCAAAAACTGCATCTGCATCAGAACAAAGTGTCTTCCAGTATTCGTAAG